>JABGUO010000489.1 GCA_018646565.1 Opitutia bacterium
AGTGCAGGCATCGAATGAGACCAAATATCACCTTTTTCCGCGAGAGCTTCGTATTCCTCGTACTTCGAGTCAAAGGCCTTACCGTATAAGTCATGCAAGTCAGAAACCTCATTACTCCGGAATAATGTCCAATTCCCGCGGGACTCCATTCTCTTCATGAACAAATCGGGAATCCAATTTGCTGTATTCATGTCATGGGTCCGACGCCTGTCGTCGCCCGTATTTTTACGGAGATCTAAAAACTCAATTATATCACAATGCCAAGATTCTAAGTAGGCACAACCCGACCCCTTTCTCTTCCCTCCCTGATTGACAGCACATAATTGATCGTTGTGCATTTTGAGAAAAGGAATCACTCCCTGGCTCTCGCCATTTGTGCCTGCGATATGACTACCCGTTCCACGAACAGCAGTCCAACTACCGCCCAATCCACCCGCCCATTTTGACAAAAATGCATTCTCCGCTATTCCCCGATACATGATTGATTCAATCGTGTCATCTACCTTGTAAAGATAGCAGGAGGAAAGTTGTGAATGAGGAGTGCCCGAATTGAATAATGTGGGTGTAGATGAACAAAACCTTCTGCTCTTGTATAAGTTATACAACGAAATAATTTGATCTTCAGGATTGTCCTCGTGGGCAAATATTCCCATCGAAACCCTCATCCAAAACAATTGAGGAGTTTCCAATCTTTGTGGAGATTCATTCGTTTTATCGACCACCAAATAACGATCGTACAAAGTCTGAATTCCTAAATAATCAAAATCTAAATCTGCCGACGGATCAATTGCATCTGCTAATTTACCAATGTTAAGTTTGAGTAATTTGGCATCAAGGCGCTTGATTTTCACCCCATGTTTAAGGTATTTCTTAAGGCCTTTCGCATGAAAACGTTTGAGTTCATCGATTGTATTGACCGATATATCCCAACCCAAAACCTCTTCGTATACATAACTTAGCAGTATGCGGGCCGAAAACTTGGCAAAATCTCCATCCTTTTCAATCAGTGTCTTCGAATTTAAAATAATGGTTCGGCGTAAATCAACTTCACTAATTTCCGAAAATACAGAGCGACGAAGGCTTTCTTCAATTTCTTCAGTACTCAGGCATAAATTAAGCCCAATTGAAGCAAATGAAATTCGTTTTTTGAGGTCAATACCATCCCAGAAGAAAGTGGAACCGTCTTCTTTTTGAACGACAATCATTGAGTCCTGTTTGGCCTCATCAATGCCTGCACCAGTCTCTCTTTCGATACGTCGACGTGCTCGGTATAAAATGTAGGATTCCGCGACCTTAAAATGCCCGGTCCGCATCAATTCTTCCTGAACAAGGTCCTGAATATCCTCGATATTAATAAAAGCCTGTCCGGTAGACAATGCCTTGCGAGTAACTTGGCGGGCAAGTTCAACTGCAGGTTGAGAGTCCGTTTGCAAAGAAAGGAATGCTTTGCGCACCGCCACTTCAATCTTAGCGGCGTTCCATGGAACTACCTGTCCGCTTCTCCGAATCAATCGAATTTGGTCAACCATGTGATCATCCGAGATCGCTCCGCCATCATTCGATCGACAAAAGACAAGACTCTTCGCCACATCATAGGCATCGTTTTCAACTAACGCTTTTTCAATCAAACGATAAAGCTCGTCAAAGGAGAGGCGGGGGGCTCCGCCTTCCTCCTCCTCGGCCATTCGCTCAATTAAGCGATCCGCGACGATCCGGGCGGACTCCACCACGAGTTCCCGGTTTTTTGGGGTATATATCTCGTTTTCTTCCCTTGATATCATTAGGTTGGTCAATGCCTCCCCAATGACTTCGGCCACCTCGGCGATGTGGAAATCACGATCACCCGCGCCATCTGTAATTCGTACCTTCGGTACTTCAAATCTGTTATCACCCAAGCCCTGAGCCCAGTCGAAGCGAGGCTTGTCCTTACTTGGTGTTCCTGCTGCTTTTACAAGCAACTTATCTTCATCAAAAATCGTATTACGCATAAATCTAATCCTTCCCCCTCAACCACATATTAATTATTGTTAGAACCCCTGAAACTAGCAATCAAAGCTCGTCGTCAGCAACTTCGGATAAAGCAGAGGACTTTTGATATTCTGTCACACGACCTTCGAAGAAATTCTGTTCTTTCTTTACGTCCATTGTTTCCGCTAACCAAGGGAATGGATTTTCAAGTCCGGGATGAAGTACATCCAATCCAATTCCATTGAGCCGGCGATCAGCTATAAAATCAATGTAAGTACAAAATTCATCGGAGCTCAACCCTACTGAATTTACAGGGAGACAGTCCCTAATAAATTCTTTTTCCAACTCAACTGCTTCTTTCATTAATTCAGTTAACTCGTCTTTGAATGCAGGAGTCCATACATCAGGGTTTTCGTCCACTAATACACGGAAAAGGTTACGGAAGAGTTCGATATGATTCGATTCGTCACGCAAGGTGTAGCGGAACATTTGCCCTACGCCAGGAAATTTATTCTGACGAGCAAGGCTTAATATCATGCCAAACAAGCCATAGAACTGTGTTCCTTCCATGCACTGACCAAAAACGAATATATTTTTTGCAAATTCTTGTTTTTCAGCTGTTTGTGTTAAGTCCATATCTCTACGCAAACTCTTCGACACTTTGGTAACGAACTCGTTTTTCCTGCGAATGGTATCAACTTGTTCGAACATTGCCTCACATTCGTGGGGGTTAATTCCCAATGAACTAATCATGTAAAGTAAACTGTCTGCGTGGATATTCTCCTCGTGAGCATGGCGACCTAAAACAAGTTTAAGTTCGGGAGCAGTAACTAATTCGCGTACCACATGTTGGATATTGTCTCCCACAATTCCCTCCGCTGCTGAAAAGTAACCGATTCCCATCATTACAATCCAGCGTTCAGCATCACTCAATTCAGTTTGGCTCTTCCATTGTTCCACATCTTTTTGCATGGGAACA
Organism: Opitutia bacterium; assembly: GCA_018646565.1. Classification (GTDB taxonomy): domain Bacteria; phylum Verrucomicrobiota; class Verrucomicrobiia; order Opitutales; family Seribacteraceae; genus Seribacter. The sequence goes on from JABGUO010000489.1 coordinate 2,948, forward strand.
TCTTCCGGTTCCCAATGGTTTGCCTTCATTTTGCGGTATAGATCGTATGCCCACTGATACTTCAAGGGGAGTAGATTAAAAGTCATGGTATCACGCCCATTAATTACTTGTTTTTCTTGATATGCCTGCATTGCTTTTTCTTCGTCGAGAAGAAAAGTTTTTTCGCCAATTTTGAATTCTTTGTCCATCTGTATTGCTCCCTGTGTCGTTTGTTATTGTGCTAAAATATTTGTTATTTAATCGTATCAGTCAGTATGCTCCGAGTGTAATTTTGGGGAACGGAAGTAGTCGGTTGCATAACTTGACCTTGTCTGTTGAAAAGAGAAAAGAAAAGAAAAAAATGAAAATTTTGTAAAGTTTTTGTTAACGTGGACACAATATGTAGTGTTCACCCTTGGTTGGAGACACAATATGTAGCGGTGTGAATAACTTTGGTGATTGAATTAAAATGATCCCATAAAGATAATGGGGGAACTAGATTTCACAAGAAAATCGTATTTTTTTTACTTTTCCAAGACAAAGTTATCACTAGTTGTTAATTTACTTATTCACAAAACCTAGTTTCCTCGCATATTTACAGGAGAGTAACATTTTGATAGTCCAAAAAACTATCTTATAAAATTATAAAAAATATTAATTTTGCTGGAAAGGATTCGATCAAAACCCAAAAAATAAGGCCTAAAATATGGTTCATATCATAGAATCACGTGAATTAAAACAAGTCGTTCCAATTCGTTTTTAACTGTCTGTTTCCTCGCGTGAGAAATTGTAGAATATCGCCGATCAAATAAATAGACCCGGTTACCAAAATCGTTCCATTAGATCTAGAATTTTTCAATTTATCCCTCGCTTTTTCTAAATTAAAATCGGTTACTTTTCCCCTAAAAGAATCAGGGATTAAAGATCGAAG
>JABGUO010000490.1 GCA_018646565.1 Opitutia bacterium
AGAGGTAATGAAGGCGACCGGACATTTTACATGGGGCCAATAAGCTTCCGGATCAATTACATTTTTGTACATTTCAAGATTTTGAAATTGAGGACGTTTGCTGCTTCCGACGATCCCTCCGGGGAAATCCACATATTTAAATGCAGTGCCTCCGACAAATGGAGCGACCGCCTTTAGTCGGGAGTCAATCGCGGTAAGGGCAGTGATCATTCCCCCCATGGAAAAGCCAGTAAAACCGATTCTGGCTGCATTTACTTGAGGTTGTTCTTCGAGGAAAGTAATCGCCCGGCGGCCCGCCATCGAAAGAAGTATCCAGCTTGAATTACGGGGACTGGGAATCGGATCGATCGAAAATTCATCGGGTTGTAGGTTTACCTTCCATCCTTTGCGTAATGCTTTGGAGTAAAAGCGTGGACCTTGAGTAGGATCCACTTTTCCCCAGTCGGTATTGGTATCAATATCCTCTTTTACGGGCCGTCCAAGCCAATTGATATCGATATTGGCAAATCCCTGCTTGGCAAAATAAACGCTTCGGTTGCGCTCAGCCCGCTGCCCGCCACCGTGAGTCCATACGAACGCGGGATGTTTTCCCGGTTTATTCGGAAAAGAATAATAGGCGGACACCCGTGAATCTATTCCCTTGAACCGACCGACCTTATAGGTCAGGTAACGGGTGGTGACTTCATCGGTTTTCCATTCTTCAATAATTTTTACCTCGAGATCTTCAGTCCGGGGATCATAACCTTGCCAAAGTTCAAGTGCGGACTTCGGGAGTTTATCTGGATCACTGATCGGCGTGAAAGTATCCTTGGCTGACAAATGGCTGATAAAAAAGAGTAGGAGGATGAATTTTTTCATAGGCAAAATTTTAAAATTAGATTCTACAACTGAATGCCCGAAATGGGTCGAAAGGAAATCTGAAATTAAAGAAAGATCATTTGCGAGCAAATGCGTTGCTGGCGGCAATTTTAATAATCAGATCACGGAAGCCGAAATTATCTTTAATGATGGAGTCGGCTATGGATTTGGCTTCATTTTTATCCCGTAGAGTAAGGACTCTACCGGCGGCATAGGTCATGAGTTTTTCTGCAAGATTCTGAGCCAGTAGGTTTTTCTTAGCCAGGAGTACTTTTTTGAGTGTTCTGGGACCATGAATCTTTTCTCCTGAAGTTAGAACAGCACTCCCGTCAATAGGCCCGGATGGCAAAAGCTTTGTGCTCTGAGTAGAGTTTTTCCAAAATCGCGACCGATAATAGGTTGGGCGGTAACCACCCACCGGGTCAAAATATTCAAGCGGGAAACCATAGGGATCAATCTTGGCATGACAATCGGCACATGCCTGAACTGAGCGGTGTTTTTTAAGCAGTTGTTTCACGGTCTGGGCACCCCGAACATCCGGGTTAATCGGTTCAACATCTGGGGGAGGAGGGGAAGGAGGAGTGCCCAGTAAGCTTTCAAGTACCCAAATGCCACGAATAACCGGGGATGTATCGACTCCGTTTGCAGTGAGAGTAAGAATGCTCGCCTGACCAAGCAGACCTCCCCGCATACTGTTTTCCGGAAAGGAAACCCTCCGGAAATGAACTCCCTCGACTCCATCAATCCCGTAATGCCGTGCGAGGTCCTGATTAATGAAACTGTAATCGGAGTTAATCAAGTCAGAGAGAGGAATATTTTCCAGTACGGCATGAGTTAGAAACTGATGGGTCTCCTCAAGCATTGCGTCTTTTAATCCATAGCGATAATATTCTCTAAACTTGAGCGATGCCGGGGGCATAGTTCCGAGTTTGTCGAGACGGAGCCATGATTCAGCAAATCCATGAACAAATGATTCACTTCGCGGATCAAGCAGTAAGCGCTCTACTTGTTGTTTGATTTGTGATCGTTCCTGTAGTTTATTTTCCTTGGCTTGTAGAAAAAGTTCATTATCAGGGATGGAGGACCACATAAAATGCGACAGTCGGTTTGCGATCTCATAAGAAGATAAATGATCAGATTCACTGCTTTCTTCCTTTAAATAGAGGAAGTCAGGTGAGACTAGTATTGCCTTGAGAGCCAGAAAAAAGGCTTCTTCCCGGTTTCGACCAAGTTTTTGACGTGCCTTTTTTTCGATTTCCAGATAGGGAGAAATTTCTGATTGGGATACCGGTCGCCGAAAAGCCCGTCGGGCAAAGCGAGAGAATACGACTTCAAGATCAATTTTAGAAAGGTCCCGTTCACCATCCAGGAAAACCTGTTGGGCTTTACTTTTATAGGTAAGTGGAAG
>JABGUO010000491.1 GCA_018646565.1 Opitutia bacterium
GCGGTGAAATAATCGCACAGGCTCCGGTACGAATAATGAATGGAGATGTACTCGAACTTGTGAAGCAAAAGGTAAACGCAGCGGAGCATATGTTACTGCCATGGGTTATACGTGATCTAGCTATCGGGGTTATTCCTTTTATAGAATGATCAAAGCTCATTTACCAATTGAGGAAAATTTAGTAGAACAATTAGAGGATGCACTATACGAAATTGTGCCACACAATTGGGTTTTACATTTTAGCCATTTGAAAAATAATTCATTTCTAGAAGGTTATTTCGACACTTCCTTGGATGCGGAAGAATCCATAAAAGAATTATTTCATAGATTAGAAATATTAGAAATACCTGAATTATTGATTTCTAATCTCGATCAAGAAGATTGGATCAACTCCTATAAAAAACATTTTCATCCATGGTCCATTGGTGCATTCCATTGGGTGCCGATTTGGTGTAAAAAAAGTTATGTTATACCGAAGGGTAACTTTAGGTTATTCCTTGATCCAGGTATGGCCTTTGGTACAGGGAATCATGAGACAACAAAATTATGCTTAGAAGAAATTGTACAATTAAACGAGAAAATTCCGAATAATTTGAAACATAATTTTTTGGATATTGGATGCGGGTCTGGAATACTTGCATTAACAGCCAGCATTCTAGGTTTTGAAGAAATTCTTGCTATTGATAATGATCCGCTCGCAATTAAAGTCTCACAAGAAAACGCGGAATTGAATGATAACAACAAAGTTAATTTTAAAACGGACGATTTAGATACTGTAACAGGAACTAAAAGATACAACTTTGTTGTCGCAAATATTCAAGCTGATATTCTACAAAAAAATGCAGAAACCCTAATTACATTAGTTAATAATGATGGGGTACTGATATTATCCGGAATACTCAGTAAAGAATGCTCAGAGTTGGTTCTCTACTTTAAAGCAACTATGAAAAAACTAGGTATTGACTCCAAAATCGTTGCTAAAGAAATGAACGATTGGAGCTTGATTAGGATACAGATATTGAATGCAAATTAATCAACCGCCAAGGTAGGTCAAGGCTCTCGGTATTGGTAAAGTATAAAAAGCGAACCTGTCAATACCGAGTGATTCAATCTTTTCTTCCACAGTAGTTCTTAATCCATCAACACTATTTGGGCCAACTGAAGTGTAAACCAATGCCCATTCTTCATTTTGTTGTTGGTCACTATCAGAATCTACCATCACGCCAAAATTCGTGCTAACACCAGGGGCACCAGAAGCAAGAACTGCATCATAAACTTCTGAGTAATTATCCCTAGGAATTATACAATAAATACCAACTAAATTTTCTAAATAAGTGGTCTTAAGAGTTTTACCCTTTTGAGCATCAATCGACTGCCTCCAATCTTTATCACCCTTAAGATCATCGAGTGCTGCGATAATTTGTTCCATGTTTGCTCCATGTGCAGAAGATGAAACCGTACTTGAGACATTGATCAATCCAGAACTTACAGGAATCGAATACATAAAGCCTCTGCCAGGTTCTGTAATTCGTCCTGCTCTAGCCATATCGGCAAAAATTGCATCTGAATCAGATTTATCGACTACGCACCATACGAATTCCTTTTCTGGACCTTTAGTAATTCGTAAAATAGGAATTTTATCTCTAACTCCTCCTCCTTCACCAAAGGTTACAGTAGGTCCGGGAGCACCGTTTTGTAGTGCCGCTTTTGCAATATCATCTGCAACACCTATTTCACATATACAACAAATTGCCTCCAAGTTACCGGAGGAGATATTTGCGTCGCTACTTTCAGAATCTCCTACATTCGTAGGGAAATTCTTTGAAAAATGAGCATCATTACATGAGATTGTAAATACTGCACCACCCCCTACTTTATCGAGATTACCAACTTCAATTGCTTTGTCTGAGATTTCCTCAATTTTGGAATTTGGAACCAAAGCTTGTAGTAACTGCTGCTCAGGAGCAGGGGGAGGAAACATTTTCTGCAAAAAACCGCCTTCATTTAAAACGGAACCTCTTGCACTAATTTGAACAATCCCTTTTGCACCTGCTTCTGAGATTGCCTTGGAAACATGCCCTACGGATTCTTTTGGTAAGATTAGCGTCAATAAAGACACACTATTGCTAATTGTAAGTTCGCTCATATTATGCAGTCTCCATTGAATTTTCAATACTCTCAGATGCGCTCGGCTTTTTCTTCACTAATAGTCCTACTGTTAGCACAGTTATGATTGGTCCAACGGACGCTAATGAAAGAACACCAAACCCGTCAATTGCACCTGTTTTAGCACCGATACCTAAGCCCATTGCAAGCACAAGCGGAACTGTAATTGGGCCTGTAGTTACCCCTGCACTATCCCAACCAAAATTTACAAAATCTTCACTTGAGAAATATGTAAGGACGAGGAGAAATGCGTAAGGCGGAATCAATAAGTACCAAAGTTCTAAATTAAAAGCAATCTTAGCAACACCAGTGGCAATACCAAGAGCAACCCCTGTTGCAACTGCTTGCATCAGCAGATTCTTCTTAAACGCTCCCACGGTTATTTTCTCTACGGTTGAACCTAATGCATTAAGTGCTGGTTCTGCTAGTGTTGCACCATACCCAAGGATAAAACCGAAAAGGATCGCTAAGCATTTTCCGGCAGTTGAGGTTTTGAAGAGAGGTTCAACAAAACCTTCGCTTTGCCATGGTTGTATAGAGGTAAAACTAGATACTACATTTCCACCCAACTGTTCTCCGAGGGGAGTTAATCCAAGTGCGATACCA
>JABGUO010000492.1 GCA_018646565.1 Opitutia bacterium
GTACGCAGTGCTTTTTTCGCTTCATTACTAATTTCTTTTTGGTATGCGTTGAGCCCGATTGCTCCCCAGTATCGAACGGATGGGTTTCGCGATTTTAGGTTAACGAGCAGAGATTTTTCTTTTGCCTGAGCGACTTGCTCGGCGGCTTTACTGATAATCTGTAAGTCAACCTTTCCCGAGTTCGCCAACTCCCACCCTGAACTGTTTTCAAAAAGCTTCCAAGCTTCATATTCCGGTAGAAATCCGAGATCACTGGATTCTTTTAGGTGATTATTCAGTTCACGGCGTAGTCGGTTTAAAACTTTTTTGTGACTGGTTGAACCAGAAAGGTTTTGAAGATTTTGCGGATCTTTATCGCAATCATAAAGCTCTTCGACGGAGCGGGTTGGACCGGCAAAATGCCATTGCGGGGGAGTCATTTTCTTGGGGTCTGCCAGTCGGTAGAATTCATGCCTGATTTCTCCCAGGTCGGGCCATGCGGTCGGTTGGTTGTAACCAAGGTGGGGCATATAGTTACGAATATACAGATATTTTTTGCTGCGGACTGAACGGGCTAAGTCCCGGACTTCATCCACCCGGTCACGGTGTCCGAATGCATGCGTTCGAGGTTTTACTTCATCGGGACCGAGGAACGGTTTTCCCTGCATGTAATCTGGGATGGGAGATCTGCTCAGGCTTAATACAGTCGGGGCGAAATCAACAAATGCAACCATTCGATCGGTGGTTGAGCCCGGTTTGCAAGGGGCGTATTTTTTCCACTTTTCGGGAAATCGAATGAGCAAAGGGACATGCATGCCACTATCCAAAAGTGCCCGTTTGTGCCGGGGCATTCCAGATCCATGATCAGAGAAAAAGAAAACAATTGTGTTCTCCGACAGTCCATCCTTTTCCAATTGCTTGAGGATGTCGCCCACTTCTTTATCCATTGCGCTGACACAGTCGTGGAAGCGGGCCACGGTCTTGCGCACGATCGGAGTGTCTGGGTAATAGGGCGGGATCGTGACTTTTGCAGGATTGTGGATCTGATCGGTACTCAGTTTGGACTGAATTTCTTTTTCAAATCGTTCATGCGGCCAAACCATGGAGCGACTTTGGTGGGAAGTCATTAAATTAAAAACGGAAAAGAAGGGCTTATTCTCCTCTTCTCGATTTTGCCAATGTGCGGAGTCAGAATTCTCATCCCATGAACTTTTTATGATTTCCTGATAATTTCCAGAATTATAGTCCGTTTTTACATTATTGGTGGAGTAGTATCCCTGCATGCGAAGCAGTGTAGGGAAACCTTTCATATAGGCTGGAAGGGGAAATCCAGAGCGCATCTGCTGTGTGCCTAGTGTGGTTGGATAAGTTCCTTGGATTAGGCAGGAACGAGAAGGGGAGCAAACCGGCGCCGAGGCAAAAGCATTAGTGTAACGAACGCTTTGCTTGGCTAGTGCATCAATATGGGGGGTCTTTGCGTCAGGCTCTCCGTAGCATCCCAAAACGGGACTCATATCCTCTGCGGTAATCCATAGTATATTGGGAGGTTTTGAATAGATCGATGAAGTAGAAAGCAAAATAAATAATAGAAGCAAAGATTTCATTAGTGGATTGTAGTGGAAAAGAAAAACCTTCCGCAATAATGATTTAAATGAATGAACTAATTTGAATGGTTCATCCCTTTGGGGAATTTCAACTAAAGGCGTGCTATGGCAAGATTTGGAGATGTAAAAAGTGTTAAAAAATAGTACTATTGAGATAAATAAATGTTTAAAATTGTTTAATAACTTGACTTATCTGTTCTTTTTTAATTAAAAACGAAAAAACAATAAAAATATATTAAAAAATGAACTTAATAGCATCTAATAGCGAAGTATTATACTCAATTTTTAAGGAGGATTTCTCCTCTCTCGTCTTACTCCCAAAGATTGAGAAGTTAATTAACAAAGAGGATCCGACTTTAGAGGATGTATTAAATCTCTGTTCTCATAACCATTCATTACTTGAAAAGCTCACTCGTAGAGGAGGTTTTAATCAAGATGGTGAGGATTTTGCCAAAGAGATTTTATTTAAGAAGGGGTTAAGTTTTTTGAAGAGTCTAGCTATACGCACGATGAACCAGGAGATATTTCAACTCCCGGAGGAGTTGTCAGGGTTGAACGAGCAGATACTAAAGAAAAGATCTGTTATATTAGCTCGGTTTACTAAACATTACTATGACTTATTGAACTTAAGTGCCGATGACGCTTATCTTTGTGGCTTGTTTTTTAATTTTAGTCATGTTTCATTTCAGAAATTGGTACAGGTTCAGTTCCTTAGTGTGGATAGTTTTGAGGAAAATCAAATTGACTGTGCAAAATGGACCGCCGATGCATTTGCCGAAATTGGATTTGAGCATGGA
>JABGUO010000493.1 GCA_018646565.1 Opitutia bacterium
ACCACAACTACGAGGAAGGCACCGTCTTTCAAAGCATGGAGAACATTATCAATCGCTACCTCAATAAAGTCGGCCTGCCTGAAGAAATTATCCTGAAACTTCATCCCGCGTGGTAATCCCTCCTTCATTTCCGCGAGGGCTTGATCAATTCGTTCAGTAAGTATCAAGGAATTGACATTGGGCTGCTTGGCTACGGATAATACCACGGCGTCTTGGCCATTGGCGGATGCACTTCCAAATGCAACCGCCGGCCCAATTTTGATGCTAGCAACATCTTCAAGCAGAATATTGCCTCCCGGTCGGACATCCACCACCACTTTGGATAAGTGTTCAACTGTCCGTGCAAGACCTAGTCCTCGGATTTGATATTCTTTTCCCTTACTTCGGAAAACGCCACCCGAGCTTTCATGGCTGGCATCTGCAGTCGCAGAGGTGACCTGTTCCATCGATACCCTTAGCGAAGCTAATCTTTCCGGAATGACGCTAACCTGATACTCTTTTACTTTGCCTCCAATCGGGCTAACTTGGGCAACGCCGGGGATTGCTAGTAACCTTCGTCGAACCTGCCAATCAGCAAAAGTGCGTAAATCCATCATTGAGACTTCTTCTTTGCTGTCCGCTTTTGTCTGCAAGCCTACGAGCATGACTTCCCCCATAATCGAAGACATTGGTGCCATGATGGGCGGGGAGATGTCATCTGGAAGGTTTCCCGCAACTACTTGTAATTTTTCAGAAACGATTTGGCGTGCGTGATAAATATCCATTGACCATTCAAACTCCACATGAACGATACTCAGCCCGGGTGAGGAAAAAGAACGAATTCTTCTAACTCCCGTGGAGCCATTGAATGCCGACTCCAAGGGTAAGGTTACCATAGTCTCTACTTGTTCGGGAGCCATGCCATGGGCTTCAGTCAAAACTGTAACGGTTGGTGCATTCAAATCGGGGAACACATCAAGGTTTAATCGGAAGCCGACAAAAAAACCGGATAAAAGTAAAACTACAGAGGCAAAGACAACAAGCGCTCGGTTGTTAAGAGAAAAGCGGATTATATAATCAAACATAGGTACTTCTCCTTCTAATGGGCGTGGCCATGCCCCATTTCCACCCCACCCAGAGAAGAGAGACGAATCTGGGTAGCTCCCTTGGTAACCACTTGCTCTCCTTCATCGATTCCCTCTTTTACCTCTATCCACTGACCATCCTGAATACCTAGCTTGGGAAATCTTTTTTCGATAGTTTCACCACTGCTTTGGATATAAACGAGAGCATCCCCAAGTTCCTCTTGAACCGCATCCACTGAAATAGCCAGGCAAGACTTCTTCTCTGAACCAAGAATTTGTACCGCCAATGAGGTGCCTTCAATAAATTGGCCGTCGGCATTATCAAATTCAAAAAGAAAGTGTGCGAATCCAGAAGTTCCACTCGCTAAAGGTTTTTCCGAAACTGGTCGTCCCCCAAGTTCTGAAATGCGGTAAGTCTTTTGGCCAGCACCCATTCGAAAGGTTGCATCTGTTGCTATGCTCATATCTTGAATACGAGTTGATGGTACTCTTGCTTCCAAAACTAAAGTTTGTGTATTTTTAATCATCGCCAACGGATCTCCCTGTTGAATTTTTTGCCCCGGTCTAACCATGATTTTGGTGATCATACCTTTTTCAGCAGTTGTGACTTGTGCTTCCAAATCAAGGAATTCACCCGCTGCCATATTTACACCCATTCTTGAAAGTGATTCAGATAGGGTATTTTTTCTTATTCTCGCTTCCTGTACTCTTCTTTCAGCGACGGCTTCTTGTTGGAATAATTCCTCCATTTTGTCGCATTCAAGTTTGGCAAGTAGGTATTGCTCTTTGAGCCTAGCAAGTCCCGAATCCCAGGCTGCATCTGGTTGGATTATAAAAAGTTCCATGCTCTTCGGTACGATCATACCAACTTTCAGGTTTTGATTTTTCTTAGACCACAAAACGGTACCTGAAGCAGTTGCAGGGATGACTTTAATGCTGGAAGCGGGCAATCGTAGAACCCCTGTAGCCGGTAGGGCGTAACTTATATCTCGGTACCCAGCTTGCTCGATCTTGTAATCCGTTCTCCATTGCTGTTCTTTGAGAAAAGTGATCTGTTCAGCATGGGGTTTGGAAATAACTTTGGGTTTTATTTCACTTTGCGATGCGAATACAAAAACCTGACTTATGGCATGGGAAGAGTTTATATCAGAATGATTAAGTGAAATTTCCATTCGAGCTGAACCAGTAAATCTGGGTGTAGCTTCAAATAAATAGATTCCCGGATTGCTTGGGTTTTGTTTGGTGATTACCAACTCGTTTCCATTTTCAGGGACTAACTTCATTTTCAAAGTGCCTGCCCTAATTGGCTTAAAATTGTCCATTCGAGTGAGGTGTACAGCGAAATTGGACGAGATTCCTTGAACTAAAGGCGAGTAATCCATGAAAAGCTCTGTAACCCCATTAAAATGTGTAACCACAATTGGTTCGTTCCCTAATTTCTCGGCGTGATGTGCATGATGTCCGTCTGCTTCTTGAAGATCTTGATCGGGATAATCACAGCTAATCAAAAGAAGAGGGAAACTTAGAATTGTAGTGAATTTATATTTGAAATTATTCATCTTAATAAAAATGCTGGATTAAATTTTTGGAGTACTGAAGCTAGGGGTTGATGCGCTTAAATATGTAAGCCTTAGGTAGGCAGATTGTTTGAGGTGATGGCGTTTTAATGTGTTTTGCTTTCCCGTCAGTAAGGAGCCCAATCCATCAAGGTACTCGATGACACTAGCCTCACCATTTGCGAAGCTTGACTGAAGTCCTTGGAGGTAATTTTTTCCTTCACTCATCTGACTTCTGCCTAAGGAACTATTCTTGTCTGTTTGTAGATGATGCCAGATTTGCCAGGCTGCCTTTACCTCTCTCTCAACTTTTCTTTTCGCACGCTTATATTCCAAGGTGCCAGACACTTTTTCAGATTCTGCAAATTGAACATCACCCTGCTTTTCGCCTAATGGGATTTCCATGGACATACCAATGAAAAATCCATCATTATCTCCGGGGTATTTCTTGGCAGAAATATCCAACGAAACTTCAGGAAGTTTCTCATTCTTGTACTTTTTAACCTCCTCGGCTTTCCAATTGGAATTAGCTTCAAAAGCTAATAAATCGGGCCTATTCCTTAAGGCATGTTCAACTGCTTTTTCGGCTGTTTCGAACGAAATGTCATAAAGAAGGTTTGCGTTCGCAGGTATGGCCTCTTCCTCGCTCACCCATAGCTGAAATTCGGCAAGAAGCCCGGCAATATTTGATTCGAGTTCCTTGTACGAAAACCGAAGTTCATCCATGCGGAGTTCAATTCTTTTTAAATTAAATGCAGATATGATTCCTTTGACCAAAAGCTTTCGGGATATTGTAAGTGCTTCTTCGTGCTGTTTAATTGAAGTGCCTAGTTCCTTAAGCTCTTTATTCCAATTGGCATAATCGATAAACATATTCGCGATTTCATAGGAAACCTTCAGTTGTTTAGAACTAAGCTCAAATTCAGATGCCGAATTTTTCTGTTCGGCTGCCTTGATTCTCGAACCTCTTTTCCAAATAAAATCTAAATTCACTGAAAGACCGACACTGGACTCGTTAAAGGCATCCGTGCTGCGTGCAGATTCCTGTTCATAAAAAACGGAGGGATTTGGTAATCGAGAAGCCTGAGCCAAACGAGCTTTTCGAAGTTGGGTAAGGTTTTGAGAAAATTCCGGCAACTGTTCGCCCTTGAATGCTTGAAGGCATGCTTTTTCGAATGCAAGGGGATCAGCGTGCAGTGTTTGAAGACAAAGTGGAATCAGCCCAAGGAATAACCCTATGCCAGTATGTCGTTTAGTAGAGAGTGTGTAAGAGATTATAGAACTCATTGCCAAGTAGGTTTGAATAGAAAAGAAAGAAGTCTGTCCATATGCGGACAGAAAGATGTGCCTCTGGGGCACAATAAATTATCTTCCGATCAAACTACTAAGCGGACGGACTTAATAAACTGATATGCGGGAGAGGGAGAGAACGGCGGATCGCGGGTATTTCCTAGAATAAATGCCCTCCTGTAATCATCAATCGTTTGTAGTAGTTCAAAATTAATTACACCTGAATTGGAGGGAATAAGGGAAAGGCTAAGTTTAAATTTGTTGTTTACCTGAAGAAGTAAATTCTCCTGCTTGACAATTTCATGACTACAGGGAGCATGGTGAGGTTTTTCCCGACCGCTATGACGATGACCAAAGTCATTGTGATGATGCTTTGCATCTGAAGCATGCAAACCGTCACATTCCTTTCCTGGTGTGTGGATATGCTTATTCCCATCAAAATGTCGGCAAACATCCAAAGTCCCCTCAATGAAGTTAACCGCATAGAAAAAAATCAGGATAAAAGATGCCCCGGTTATTAAATTCCTAGGAAACACCTTTCTTTTCTTAACTAGCATATGGATTATAATTGTTATAATGAAAATTAAAATTGCCAAGCCGAATTTGACTACCTTGTTGGAATTTACGCTATCAAGCTTGTAGAAGATCATTTTTTGTATCTATCTACAAAGGTCATCTTTTTTCCTAAGTTTCTGAGTCTCAAATTGCTATTATTCCCTTTCCTTGAGATTGGGTCGTGTGACATCGATCATTACTTTAAAGTGAGACTTTTAGGTGTTCGAAGACTGAGTACCTACTCAAAAGGATTAATCACTGCTAAAATTTCTTACATTGATGGAAAGGAGAGATTATGCTGACTTTCACGTTTAACGCTATGGATTTAACACCTGGCTAGAGACTAACGGAGTTCCTCCACGAATTGCTCAGGAGTTGATGAGGCATAGTGACAGAAGATTAACTGATCAGGTTTATCTGGATTCAAGTTTATTGCCCTTACAGGAGAGTATGAGATCGATAGACGGGTACCAAAAATGGACACACATATGGACACACATTTCCGGCAAAACCTGTCATTTGGGGTCGCGGGT
>JABGUO010000494.1 GCA_018646565.1 Opitutia bacterium
AAAAAAGGGTTACAAAATTCCTTTTTGGTTGTAATCAAAATCGTGTTTCTGCTAGTAAATATCGAATGTGCGGGAGTAGCTCAGCTGGATAGAGCATCGGTCTTCTAAACCGAGGGTCCTGGGTTCGAATCCCAGTTCCCGCGCCACTTTGTAATTGCTGTTAAGTACATCAAAGTAATGAATAGAATTCATTTTATTTGAATTATAATATTTTTCTGAAACAAAAAGTTTCTTTTTAACGAATTGGCATGTTCTATGCAATTACTCGTATTCAACATCAATTATTGAGGAGAAATTAAATATGCCAGAAATAAAATCATATGATAAAGTATCAAGTGATGCTTCCCATTTATTCATCGGCTTAACGGTTGGATTCGTAGTGACTGTAGTCGCAGTTTTTATCGTTGGGATATACTCATTGTAGCATCTCGCTATTTGTACAGTTTTCGTTCAGTAATCAGAAATTTCAAAACGAAAGATTATATTTATTTTCAAAACTATCAGTTTTGAGTAAAACCTTCGCTTGCCAGATGCCAAGGAAGAGTCTAGACCCTTCGCACTCATGAGTGCACCATCAATTACTTCAGACAAGATTCGAAACATCGCAATTATTGCTCACGTCGACCATGGAAAAACGACTTTAGTCGACCAAATGCTGAGGCAATCCGGAGCTTTTCGCGATAATCAAGTCGTGGAAGAACGTGCCATGGATTCCATGGATCAGGAAAAAGAACGTGGTATTACGATTAAGGCGAAAAATACATCGGTTCAATGGAATGAATTTCTGATCAATATTGTAGATACACCAGGTCACGCTGATTTTGGTGGTGAGGTGGAGCGTGTAATGAAAATGGTAGACGGAGTGATGCTCGTCGTGGATGCTTATGAGGGCCCGCAGGCACAAACTCGTTTTGTTTTACAAAAAGCACTTGCTGCTGGTTTAAACCCAGTTGTATTTATTAATAAGATAGATCGGCCCAATGCCCGTCCTAAGGAAATGCAGGACTTGGTCCTCGAGCTGTTTCTTGAGTTAGAAGCCAGTGATGATCAGTTCAATGCTCCTTTTCTCTTTGGCAGTGCGAAGGATGGTTATGCGGTAAGAGAGTTAGGAGACGAACAGGATGGAATGACACCTTTATTTGAAGTCTTGGCAGACAAGATCCCTCCCCCCACAATTGAAGAAGGCGATGGTTTTAAAATGCTTGTTTCTAATGTCGATTGGTCTGACTATGTAGGAAGAATTGCGGTGGGTAAAGTGATCTCCGGAACTGCGAAAATCGGAGATTCAGTATGGCGCTTGCGATCTGATGCATCTCCGGAAAGGTCGAAGGTTTCGAAAATTTTTGAATATTCTGCTTTGTCTACAAATGACTCAGTGGAAGGCGTAGCAGGAAATATTATCGGTTTATCGGGCTTTGAAGAAGTGGATATCGGAGAAACTCTTTCGTGTGACCCAGAAGTCGAACTTCTTCCTTTTGTAGAAATTGACCCACCTACCGTGATGATGTCTTTTTCTGTGAATGATGGACCGATGGCAGGACGGGAAGGGGACCGCGTAACCTCTCGTGAAATTCGGGATCGATTACTGAGAGAAGCCCGCACCAATATTTCGATTAAACTGGAAGATATGGATGGTTCTGCTGATTTTAAGGTCAATGCACGCGGTGCAATGCAAGTTGCGGTTGTGGTCGAGGAAATGAGAAGAGAAGGCTTTGAGATTTTGGTTAGCCGACCCACTGTCATTAAAAAAACGATCGATGGTCGCTCGCACGAACCTTTTGAGACTCTGTACCTGGAAGTACCGGATGAAGCGGTAGGGGGTTGCATGCAATCTCTTGCCAATCGTAAGGGACAGGTTGAATCGATGTCTGCCAACAAAGGTCGAACTACCTTGCAAGCCACTATTCCCACACGAGGCTTGATTGGTTTTGAATTTGAACTCTTGAACCTGACTAGTGGAGAAGGGATAATGTCTCATTTATTTAAGGAATATCGTCCGGATTCGGGAGATATTCGGACTCGAAGAACAGGCACACTAGTTTCGATGGAAAAAGGGGAGGCGAATACTTACGCCCTTCGTAATATTGAAACTCGGGGTAAATTATTTGTTGGGGCAGGTGAGGAAGTGTATGAAGGAATGGTCGTGGGAGAAAACCCAAGAACTGAGGACCTTCCGGTTAATCCGACCAAGGCAAAACATGTAACCAATCACAGAGCGGCGGGAAGCGATAGAACAGAAGCTTTGACGCCAGCAATCAAGTTTTCATTGGAGCGTGCTATTGAATATATTGCACCTGATGAATTAGTAGAAGTGACTCCCAAAAATATTAGACTACGCAAAAGAATTCTAGACTCATCAGTTCGCAAGCGTGAATCCAAGAAAACTTCTTCTCAGTAGATTTGTTGTAAATCCCATCCTGTTATAGGTTGGTAGGATGAGTTTATTCTTTCGATACTTATCCATTTTAGTTCTGTTTCAATTTTGTGGCTGCGGTGCAGGGAGTATTTATAATTCTTCTTATTATTCAGAAACGAAATTGGGAGCTGATCT
>JABGUO010000495.1 GCA_018646565.1 Opitutia bacterium
GCTTTAATGATTAAATTATTTAAGCTTGGAAATTGGGGGAATAAAAATCTATTTAATAAGGGAGAACTAAATACAAAATCTTTGCTTGTTAAACGAGTGACCTCGCCTTTTTGATTAATGGAAATAGATAAATCTCCCTCGAATCTATCTTCTTTTCTATCCAATAAAATAACATTATTTAATTCATAAATCCCCTGTTTACCACGGTGCGGGAAAAACTTCAAATCGCTTTGTATTTTAAAACTCTGCCCCCCCGTTATTGAATTAGTACTTCCAATAACTTCTGTTTTAAAATTTTTAACCATCCAGACCGGAAAGCCATTTTCAAATATAATTTCCCCAGAAAAAACAGACTCTATTCCAATAAAACTTAGATTTTGAAAATTTAAAATGACTTCTGGTATAGAATCCTTACTGAAAAATGATATGGCACCGGTATTCCCTAAACTATTGGATTGGTAATTAACGAGGTCATTTTGCACAGATATTTCGAACGGATCCTTTATCCGCAAGGAAGAGAGTATATTTCTATTCTTTGTAATCAGTTCAGCATTACCGGTTTGAATAAGCCAATTAGTAGGTTGAATCACCCCTTGTAGATCGACTTTTTGAAATGAATATTGATTCGAATCCGAGAACTTTTCGGGAACAAATCCGAGTGGAGTTAATTTTTCAGAAAAAGCCTTAAATTTAAAACTAAGATCCTCGGTTTGATTCATTTCCGAAAAAAGAGGAATCTTTACAGTCACATTAAAATCTTTTGCTATTTTATCATTGTTTTTAATTTGTGAGTTACTAGATGTCAGGGAAAGTATTCCCTTGCTTACTTCTGACAAAAAAGTCCCACTAAGAAGTGTACCAGCTGTGAAATGTTGCTTCAATCGACCCACATCCAACGAATGGAATAAAAGATTAATATTTTTGATTTCTCTCAAATCAGTAAAGGGAAGATTTGTTTCTGCTTCTATTCTTTCTCCTTTTTGATTTTCAATCTGAATACGAAAATTCTCAACACCCCACTTATCATCTGCTACTCGAACACGACTAATTATTTGACCACTAACAGTGCCCTCTTGCGGTAAAAAGAAAGAAGATACTGAAAAATTTCCCTCACCTTCTAACTCGACATTATTTCCTTGGGGATCAAACTTGATTCTACCAGAACTCTCTAAGATTCCATTAACAAGGGAAAGGACAGAGAATTGTTTGATTAAATTGCGAGAAAGGATGGTAGTGTTCCAATCACCTGTAAATCGATTATCCTCAACTCCTCGTTGAGCATGTAATTCAAAACGAGCCATTTCTAATTGATTGCCCCCGAGATAAAGTTGAATCAATTCGGATTTACCATCATGTAAATAACTCAACATTCCGAGTTTTTTATTACGAATTGAAATTCTTAACATCTGACTTCCAAGTGCATCCTCTCGTTGTACTTCAATATGTAGTAGTAAACTTTTATCGATCGGAAAAAATTGCTTAATGGTAGGAAATAATTCATCAAACCTTAATTCAATTGCTGCTTTAATAAGATGATCCGGTTTCGAATAAGAAGCAAAAAGTGAGAAAGGAAGTGAGCATTTATTTTTTTCGACCCTCCCACTAACATCAATTGATTCAAAACCGAAATTCAAGGAATTTAAACGTAGCGATTCTAGGACCTTCACAATATCAAAGTTCGACTCCATACTCCCTTTTTCCACCACACGAAAATTCTGCAATTGCAAATGTTTGATTTGCGAATTTTCTTTCAAAAACCAATCAAGAGAAGAATAAGTAAATCGCCCTTCTCCTAGGAATAAATCTCGATATGGACTAAGCCATTGTCCACCCAATAAATATCCCTCATCCCAGTTCAACTCTGTAGTTTCAAAACTAAGGTCCCCGTCCGCCATCGCGTTGGCTAACTTTTTTTCAAATCGATCAGGCAACCACCATTCAAAAATAACAAGGTCAACCGATGCAACAGTTACCAATAGTATTAGTAATAACCATAAAGACTTTTTCATCAGTAATCTACTATGAAGCGAGTCAATTAATTGTTCCAACACCAAATTAATTCATACAAGAAAGATGAAATGAACCCCCAGTAGAACGGTGAAGTATGGAGCTGGTTAAAGAGGGAGTAACCTAGAAGTGAAGAATAGAGTAGCAGTTTACTGCCTAAAACAGAAAACTGTCTGTAAGTAACAAACTATTTACTCGTACGCCTTGCTTCGAAGAGCCGTTTTTCTTTTACCTTGTTCGCCTCTTTACCAATCCTGTCTCGCAGGTAGTACATCCGAGCACGCATCGTAACACTTTCCCTGTCCACTTCTACCTTGTCAATGAGGGGAGAATGAACTGGAAAAACTCGCTCCACCCCGACACCAGATGCGATACGACGAACAGTAAAAGTTTCATGAACTCCTGATCCCTTACGCGCGATAACAATTCCGCCAAAAATTTGGATCCGTTCTTTTTCTCCCTCTCGCACTCGAACATGAACTTTTACACCATCTCCCACTTTAAATTGGTCGCGGCCTTCTTTTAAATACTCTTTTGTTACTTCTTCTAGTAGTTGGTTGTTCATAATTCGGTTTACTCTCAGGTTAATTTTTCAATAAATCAGGACGTAGTCTTTGGGTCTTTTCCAACCTTTTTGATTCACGCCATTTCGAAATTTGGGAATGGTTTCCGGAAAGAAGGACATCGGGGACCTTCATTCCACGGAATTCTGCTGGTCTTGTGTACTGGGGAAATGCAAGTAGTTGATCTTCAAAACTCTCATCTTTGAGAGAATCTTCATCCCCCAGCATACCAGGAATGTGTCGGCTAACTGCATCAATTAGAATAGAAGCACTTAGAGTTCCGTTAGTCAGAACATAATCACCTACGCTTATTTCTCGAGTTACAAGATTATCACGAACACGTTGATCAACGCCTTCATAATGACCGCTCAGAACCACAATGTGTTTTTCTTGTGCAAGTTCTTTACATAAGGGAGTGGTTAATTTCTCACCATCTGGCGCCATGTAAATTACAGTGGATGAATCTTCCGCAATTTCTTCAACTGCAGAAAACAAGGGTTCTGGTTTCATTACCATTCCAGCACCACCACCAAATGGTCGGTCGTCTGTTTCACGATGTTTTCCATCTGCCCAACGGCGTAAATCAAGAGAATTAACCTCAATTAAGCCATTGTCGATACCACGGGCGATTATACTTTCCCCAATAAAACCTTCTAATGTCTTAGGAAAAAGAGATAAAACATCGAAACGCAGCAATGGTCCCATCTTGCGAATCATCACAAATTTCTAAAAACATACAGGAAGTGAGAGTGCCAGCTAATAGTTAGCCTTACTTGGACTCTTCTTCCTTCGCTTTGCTCGCAGGAGCTTTTTTAACGGGCTTTGCATCCTCTGCTTTCGCTTTGGGCTTTGCTTCCTTTTTTTCCTCTTTTGCTTCTGCGGTAGCTTTCTTTTTTGATTTAGATTCTTCCGCTTTCGCTTCTGGTTTGGCGGCAGGTGCTTCTTCCTTCTTGTCCTCTTTTACTTCTGCGACTGCCTTCTTTTCTGGTTTAGATTCTTCCGCTTTCGCTTCTGGTTTGGCAGCAGGTGCTTCTTCCTTCTTGTCCTCTTTTACTTCTGCGACTGCTTTCTCTTCTGCTTTTGGTTCTTCCGCTTTCGCTTCTGGTTTGGCAACAGGTGCTTCTTCCTTCTTGTCCTCCTTTACTTCTGCGACTGCTTTCTCTTCTGCTTTTGGTTCTTCCGCTTTCGCTTCTGGTTCAGCAACAGGTGCTTCTTCCTTCTTGGCCTCTTTTACTTCCGCGACTGCTTTCTCTTCTGCTTTTGGTTCTTCCGCTTTCGCTTCTGGTTCAGCAACAGGTGCTTCTTCCTTCTTGGCTTCCATCTCAGGAGCAACATCACTCTTCTGAGCACGTGCTAATCGTTTAGCGGCTTCTCTCTCTGATTTCTTCAACCATTCCTCTGGAGTAAGACGACCTTGGCGAATCAAACTTTTAGCAGTGTCAGTGGGTTGTGCACCAACGCCTAACCAATGATCGATGCGATCCATCTTCAATTTGAGTTCTTCGGCACGAGCATGAGCCTTCGGGTTATAAGTTCCGAGAACTTCAATAAACTTTCCGTCACGACGGGTGGTAGATGGAGTGACTACCATACGATAAAATGGGGAGTGGCGTGCTCCGTGTCTTTGCAAACGAATCTTAATCATAATCTTCTTAGTAAATGAAGGGGTGCGAAATAAGGAAAAAGCTAAAAGAAAAGAATATTATTCGCACTCTGTCAATGAAAAAGCCTTAATTATCGGGCATGTCCACACCTTGAACTCAATGAATTTCGGATACCAATGGTAAAGCAATCTTGTCTTTCTTCAAACGATTGTTTAAATAATCTCACACATGGTAAGTCCTTCCATTACTACTCGTGCCAATGGGCAAGAAACAAAAGCAAGACTGCTACGAACAACTGAAACATTATTCGCGTCTAAGGGTGTGGCTGGCGTTACGATGAGGGGCGTGGCTGAAAAAGCCCAAACGAACCTCGCATCTGTTCATTATCACTTCGGTTCGAAAGAAGCTATGGTCTTAGAAATGATCCAATCCAAGATAGAACCAATAAATTCAAAAAGGAGGAAAAGATTAGACGAGGCTAAAGTAAAATTCGCAGACAAACCATTACCTAATATAGAAATTTTTCGGGCCCTGATACACCCCGTGGGAGAAGAAGTGGAGAAACAAATAACGAATCAAAACGGCATCATCGAAATCATTTCTCGTAGTTTTACAGAGCCAGCAGAATTTCTTGATAAAATACAAAAAAGATTTTTCGGAGAATTATCTCAGGTTTTTATGACTGAACTGAAAAAATCCAATCCCAATGCAAACGAGGAGGATTTATACTGGAATTACCATTTGGCCGTTTCTTCAATGTTAGGTACATTGGCACAACATCGTCGAATGATTGACTTTTCAGTCGGCAAATATAATCAGAATGCTGTCAGTGCCATGATCGACCGACTTATCATTTTTGTATCCAATGGTTTCGAGGCAGGCATTCAAATTAAACAATGAAAATTTATCCTATTTGTATCTTAATTTCTTTTTTTGCCCTTTTGTCGTGTCGGTCGACAAAAAAAGAAATATCAAATTTAGAGAATGATTTAATTCCCGCCCAATGGAACTCCGGTTTCGAGGTTAAATCAACGGATCGCAATGTAAGCTACTGGACAGATTCTTTTGAAATCCCTCCGCTTACTCGTTTGATTTCGCAAGCAAATCAAAATAATCCTGAATTGGCATCCATGTATGAACGAATGGTCGCCAAGGGAGAAGATGCCACAATTGGGGGAGCCAATCTCTTACCCGCTGCTAATGCCAATGTTACTGGAGCCAGAAATAAAAGAAATTTAATTGGGTTCAATTTCCCTAACAGTGAAACCTCATTTACCTCGAACAGTTTCAATTCCGGATTAAATGTAAGCTGGGAAATAGATTTATGGGGAAAGATTAAAGATTCCCGAAATTCTGCTAAAAAGAGATTTGAATCAAGCTTATCAGATTACCAAGCAGCCCGATTATCACTAAATGGTCAAGTGGCGAAGGCGTGGTTCAATTTAGTCGAGAATTCTTTTCAGATAGAACTAGTTGAAAAAACAATTGAAACCTATTCCAAGAATCTCTCCTTTATCAATGACCGATACCAAAAAGGACTGGCCACTGCACTCGAACAAAGACTTGCGGATGCCAGCTACCTTTCTTCTCAGGCAAACTTAG
This sequence comes from Opitutia bacterium, assembly GCA_018646565.1. Classification (GTDB taxonomy): domain Bacteria; phylum Verrucomicrobiota; class Verrucomicrobiia; order Opitutales; family Seribacteraceae; genus Seribacter. The sequence continues at coordinate 5,777 of JABGUO010000495.1, forward strand.
CCCAAAGAAAACGCTTGGCAATGAACTTAACCCAAACACTTCAAGAATTAATCGGTGATTACCCGAATGGAAAAATGGACCTTAATTCTTCCATGTCTCTTCCTGACCTGGTCCTTCCTCCCCTTCCCCCCACTCCTGCAGAAGTGATCGAATCACGACATGATTTGAACTCGGCTCGATTAAAAGTTCAATCAACTGGATTGGATTTAAAGGTGGCGAATAAAAACTTACTTCCCTCCTTTACGCTAACCGGTGCTCCAGGAAGTCGTTCGGATAATTTTAGTGATTTGGTCGATCAGAAATTTCGAGTATGGGATATTTCCGGAGCCGTAAGTCAACCAATCTTTCAAGGAGGAAGACTGCGGGCAGGAATAAGAAAATCAGAAGCCTTACAAAAATCTGCTCTTTTAGATCTGAAAGCGGTTATCCTTCGGGCATTTTTTGAAGTGGAGAATTCACTCTCTGCTGAAATCCACCTTGCGAATGAAGAAACGAAGTTACAACAATCTTCCATTGCCTATGCAAATGCAGCCGAGTTGAGTTGGAAGAGATATCAGCGTGGAGTGGAGGGAATTTTTAACGCTCTTGATACAAGAAGACGTTCATTTGAAGCAGAAAGTCGATTTTTACTCCTTAAAAAAGAAAGAATTCTTAACCGAATAAACCTTTACCTAGCAATTGGCATGGAAGCCATCGCCACAGAATCATGAAGAAGTTCAATATGTTGATTATATGCGGGGTTATTATTACTTCTGCAATTTTGATTGGAAAATATCTAATCGAAAGTAAGCCCCAGTCGAAACCAAAAGAAATTGTTAAACAACTTCCCTTTGTCGACATCGTCGAAGCAAACCTGGTATCCCAAAGAGCGACAATAGAGGCATTTGGAACCGTACAGGCACGCACCCTGACCAATTTGATTGCCGAGGTGCCTGGATTAATTGAAGGAGTAGCACCGTTTGAAAACGAAGTGAATCAATCGATTGCATCCTTTCAAAATGGAGGCTTTTTCGAAAAGGGAGATTTGTTGGTCAAAATTGTCGATATTGATCTCCTGGCTCGAGAAGCAGAAACACTGGCAAACCTGAGACGGACGGAGTATCAATTAGCGCAGGAACGGGCACTTGCAGACCAGGCAAAAACGGAATGGGGTGACCGTGATTGGAAACTCGCCACGGCTTTAGTAAAAAGACAGCCCCAAATATTAAAAGCGGAGGCCGAAGCAAAGGCAGCAGAAGCACTACATAACCAAGCCAAAAAAAATGTGCTTAAGGCAAATGTACGGGCTCCATTCAGAGGAAGAATCCTAAATATTTTAGCCGATGTGGGGCAACAGGTTGGTTCAGGTTCTTCCTCTGCACTCGCAAAAATCTATTCAATTAAAAAAGGTGAAGTTCAACTCGCACTTAGTAGGAAAGAACTTTCATTTCTTAATTTTAATGAGGGTTCTCCTCATGGTGAAAACCAAATTGCAGTCGAAATTGTAAATGAAGAAGAAAAGGCAATCCATTCTGGTGTGATTGATCGATCTCAGGGAATAATCGATCCGCGCACTCGTCTGCACAACTTGGTTGCTCGTTTCGAAAATTGTTTCACCGATCCCTTTAACCAAATTTCTAAAATTGGAAACCCGTTAAGTATTGGACAATTTGTGAAACTAAAACTCATTGGACCAGAGATTGATGTATTCATAATCCCTATCTCTGCATTCCGAGAACAAAATACGATTCTTGTTTTAGATCAGGAGGATCGTTTGACTGTGCGAAAAGTTAAAAGTGTGAAGAGAGATGGACTAGAAGTGTGGGTCGTGGGTGGGATTCAAGAAGGGGAGAGAGTTTGCATCACACCGATGGATATTATTGCGGAAGGAATGAAAGTTAAGATTTCTTCTTCCACCGCAGACCAAAACAAAATACAGTAATGATTGCCTGGTTTGCCAAAAATGGGGTAGCAGCCAATTTACTCGCCGGGATTATCTTACTCGCCGGGATCATTTCTATTCGAGGTTTAAAAATGGAGCTATTTCCTGATTTCGATCTCGATATAGTTACAGTCTCAGTAATTTACCCGGGTGCTGCTCCCCTTGAGGTTGAAGATGGAGTTTGCAAACAAATAGAAGAGAAAATTTGGGATCTTGTAGGCATAAAGGAAATGACTTCCTTTGCCCGAGAAAATACCGGTGTCATTAGCATACAGGTTGAGAAAGGAAAAAGTGCCAAAGTTCTTGCTGATGAGATTAAAGTTCGAGTTGATGCGATCAATAACTTCCCCGAAGAGGCAGAAAAACCTATTGTTGAAGTTATGACTGCGAAACGAAGAGTTCTCGCCCTTGCGATACACGGACAGTCGGACATTCTATCGATTCGAAGGCTTGCCGAAAAAACACAGGATGACCTCACCAATATTGCAGGCATCACCCAAGTCGAAATATCGGGAATTAGAAATCCAGAAATCGGAATTGAACTCTCCGAGCAGGCAATGCGTGAACATGGGTTAAGCTTTGATTCCGTTTCCCAAGCTTTGAAGAGAAATTCAGTCGATATTCCAGGCGGAGTGGCTCGAACTACTGCTGGAGAAACACTCTTGCGCACGACTGGGAAAGCAAGGAAGGGCCGACAATTTAAACAGATTGAAATTGTATCATCTCCCAATGGTTCTTCCGTACAACTTCAAGATATTGCATGGGTAAAAGATGGATTTGAAGATAAAGTTTTGTATACCACATTTAAAGGCCAACCAGCAGTAACCTTGCGAATCTTTAGAGTAGGAAAACAAAGCCCACTTGATATATCCGAAAAGGTGTCAGACTATGTTGAGAAACAAAAACTCCTATTACCAGAGGGGATCAGCATGACGATTTGGCAGGACAGTTCTTATTACCTCCAAGGTCGATTAGATATGATGATCAGGAATGCCCAACATGGTCTAATTCTCGTATTTCTTGTTTTATCATTTTTCCTTCGTCCATCGCTTGCCTTCTTTGTAGCGCTCGGCTTGCCGATTTCCTTTATGGGTGCGTTTGCAACTATGGGAGTCATTGGTGCATCGATCAATTTGGTCTCTCTTTTTGCATTTATTGTGGTTCTCGGAATTCTTGTAGATGATGCCATTGTCGTGGGGGAGTCTGTTTACACGCTAGGAAAAAAAGGTCTCTCCCCCGTGGACGCCTCAATCAAGGGAACTCAATTAGTCGCGATGCCTGTGACCTTTGCCATTCTTACCAGTGTAGTGGCATTCGTACCCCTGCTTTTTTTACCAGGTTGGTTAGGGAAACTAATGAAAGATATCCCACTTGTTGTAATCCCTGCGTTATTATTTTCACTGGTGGAATCAAAGTTTATTCTACCTTACCACCTGACCTTTTGCCGATTTAACCGGGGTGGAAAAAATTGGTTTTCTCGAATACAGGAATCAATTGCAGATGGTCTTGAGCGCTTTATAGAAAAAGTCTATTCCCCCTTTCTCTTTAGGTGCCTCCGTTTGCGATGGCCCGTAGTGGCAGGATTCCTAGGAATATTGATAATAACCTTTGCCCTCATAATCGGTGGCCATGTGAAGTCTGTGCGCGGTGTTCCGCCGGTACCTTCTGACTATATATCGGTCAAATTAACGATGCAGGATGGAGTCCCCGCTGCTACAACCGAGCACTCCATAAAACTGGTAGAGAATGCAAGGAATGAAGTGATCCAGTATTTGAAATCAGTCGGCGAACCCAACCCATTTCGATACGATATGATTACAATGGGTGCACAGCCGTTTTCTGGTGGACCGAAAAGTTCCTCCAATATTGTAAGCGGTTCCAATATCGGGGAAGTGAGTGTGGAGCTTATTAAATCAGAGGATCGCACGAGGAGTGCACCCCAAATTTCAGCTCTTTGGCGCGAAAGAATTGGTCCACTTCCAGGAGTTAAACAAATTTATTTTGGTGATGTGGCAGCCGGGGGAAGTAAAACTGCATTGGATATAGAAATTTCCGGACAGGATTTAGAAACCATGAAAAAAGCGGCCCACCAGCTCAAAGAACATTTTAAAAAGTATCAGGGGCTGTTTGATATTTCTGATTCCTATTCCGGTGGAAAAAGGGAATTAAAATTAAAACTCAATTCAGCAGGTCGGGCACTAGGCTTAACTGAATCTGACCTTGGTCGACAAGTCAGGCAAGCTTACTACGGGGAAGAGATTCAAAGACTCCAACGTGATCGCGAAGAGTTGAAAGTAATGCTTCGATATCCGCTTCAAGACAGAAAAAGTCTCAGTGCATTAGAAAGTCTCCGAATTAGAACTCCGGAAGGTATTAAAGTTCCTTTGGAAGAAATTGCCCAGATATCGTACGGTCAAGGATATCCCACAATTAAAAGATCGGATCGAGCCCGTATCATTAATGTACAATCTTCGGCAGACAAATTAATTGCTGATATACCGAGTATAGAGAGGGATTTGGATGAATCTTTTCTACCCTCAATCCGAAAGGATTTTCCCTCCTTGCGCTTCTCATTTGTAGGAGAAAGAAAAGAGCAAAATGAAAGCGACTCTAGCCTTGCTCAGTCCGGTTGGATTGCCCTTTTTATAATATACGCATTATTGGCAATCCCATTTCGTTCTTATTTTCAGCCTCTTTTGGTAATGTCTGTAATTCCATTTGGATTAATTGGGGCAGTATTGGGACATTTGCTTTTCTCAATTCCTCTGAGTCAGTTGTCGATGTTTGGAATCGTTGCGTTAACTGGAGTAGTAATAAACGACAGTCTAGTCCTGGTGCACTATGTAAATCAAAAAAGTAAAAATTCAACATTGCTTGAGGCCGCTAAAAGTGCAGGCATGGCAAGATTCCGTCCCATTCTTCTGACCTCGCTTACTACCTTTGTTGGATTACTCCCCATTCTTTTCGAACGTAGCCTTCAAGCCCAATTCTTAAAACCGATGGCAATTGCGATCGGGTTTGGCGTGTTATTTGCCACATTTATCACCCTCATTATGGTGCCCTGTTTATATCTAATCTTAGAGGACATCTTACAGACCTTTAGAAGACCGCTTAAGTGGTTTGGTGTATCTCAAGATACCCAGCCCGATTCAATTATGCGAACTGAAGATTCTGCTTAAGCACCCTTTTCGCCTGTAGCAAGAAGAGTCTCGAAAAATGGTTCGGTATTTTCCTTCGCAACAATTTCAACCTTAGCCTTTTGAAATCCTGACTCCTTAATTAAAGAATAAAGCTCGTTTTCAGCGAAGCCCAACCATCGATCGCTGTATAATTGTCGTGCTTTTTCAAATTGATGCTGCTTCAAATCAATTACAATTAATTGACCACCCGGTTTTAAAATCCTAAACGCCTCTTGCAGTGCTACATTTGGACGTTCTGCATGATGTAATGATTGACTCATTAAGGCTAAATCAACGCTATTATCTTGAAGGGGAACTTTCTCTAAATCACCGAGTTTATAATTCAAGTTGGAGAGTCCATTTTTCTTTGCCAGTTCAAGACCGAGCCTCACCATGCTTTTTGAGCGATCAATACAATACACTGTTTTAGCTCTCTCGGCTAATAATTGAGAGATCATTCCTTCGCCAGCACCCAAGTCAGCAATAATAATTTTAGGGACTAAACGAAGTAGGAAATGTCCAATCGCATCCCACGATCGTCCAGGTACATAATTTTTTCCTAATCGCCCGGCAACTTCATCAAAATATTGTTCGCTTGCCCGCATTCTTCTCTCAATGATTCGTTGCAATGCAGATTGATCCGTATTCCAAAATTCTTCATCTGAATCTACCTCTAAGGCGATTCTCACAAGTTCAAATTGTTTAGAACCTCCCAGAATTAAAGTATAGAAAGTTTTCTTTCCCTCCTTTCGGTCAATTACCATCTCATACCTTCTGAGTAACGAAAGATGACTGGAAATACGAGATTGTCCCATTTCTAAGATTTCTTGTAATTCGGCAACAGACAGTTCTTCCTGCCCAAGGAGTCTTAACATACGCAGCCGTGTGCTATCTGACAGTACCTGTAGTACTTCGGTGACCTTCATTGTCATATACTAGTAGGATTTGCCGAGTAGAAAGCGTTAGCAAACCTAATATTTGTGGTTTTGAATATCAATACAAACCACAACACAGAAAATAATTACTTCTTATCCAACCAACGAGATAATCCCTTAACCTTCCAAGTTTGGATATTTCCTGCCACATCAGTTTCGACAATATCACTAATTTTCTTCCCAAGTAACATTTGCCCTAAGGGAGTTAAATAAGAGAGGACATTGTTCTCAGGGTCACTATCCCAAGCACCTAAAACCGTGTAAGTCTGTGACTTCGAATCAGATTGATCTTCCAATTCAACGATCGAGCCAATTCCAATTGAATCAGTTGGAGCATCCGAAAAATCAGTGGGCTTTGCACGCATGATATCGGCTTGTAATTCCGATTGTCTGGCAAGAAGAAATTTTTGTTCGTCCTTCGCCATGTGGTATTCTGCGTTCTCACGCAAGTCACCGTGTTCCCGTGCCGCTTCAATCGCCAAGGAATTTTCAGGGATTTTGACTTTCGTTAATTCATCAAGATCGCCCAACTTTTGATCATAGCTTGGTTGAGAGACTATTAACGAATCATCCGTCACGGTAGCACGATTGGATGAACCTGAATTCGCACTGCCATCAATGAGACTTTGGATGTCAGGAAACATTTTAATAAAACGGGCCAATAACGAACGTTTACTTAAATCTTCAAACCCAGGATTTAACAAGAGGGCTTGAGCTAAATCCTGTGCATTTTCAGCACTTCCCTTGCGTAAGATGTCAGGTAATAATTCCCGATCATCTGACAAAATCTCAGCAAGTGGAATTCTTCGAGTTGTTGCATTTTGCAAAGACTCATAGTCAATAGCGGAAAATACAGCTGTGAGGAGTTTAGGATTAATTAATCCTTTCAGTATATCTTTAAATTTTACCAGTTCACGAAATTTTAACATCCATAATAAAACAGGTGCCTTTAAAGTCTGCTCATCTAGCCAATTTGATAAGGATTTGATTAGAAGTTTTGTTTCGTCACGATCAATAAGAAAATGAGCACATTCTCCGGAAAACTTAACCGAGGAATGTTGCAATAAATTTACCACGACTGCTTTCCAATTGTCTGGATAAACTCGGGTTACGAGATCGAGAAAACGGGAATGAAATTTAGTGGGAAGCAAATTGGCAAGCCTAGGAAGGTCTGCTTCACATTCATGCAGTATGGACGCGGAAGTGGGTTCTAGCTTCTCCACATCCTCTTCAACATCACGCGCCAAGTTATTTCTGACCCAAATACCATGTAAGCGATCCGCTTCACTGAGATTGCGGGCTTCGAGAATCGCATTAGTTAAGTCCGCTAAGACTTGAGGCAGATCGGCTTGAAGGTCTTCTTTCTCAGAAGCTAAATCAAAAAGCTTTTCTGCAAGAGCAATTTTTACCTTAGATCTTTTCTCATCAAAAAAGTCTTGCAGGATTTCTTGTTCAGGCTTCACCGGTTCGTCACGCAAGACATAGGGTTCTGTCTTTTTGTTAGGAACTGCAACACGAGGGTCTTTCACCAAAAGTTTCTTAGTAGCGGTCCACCATTTTTTGCCTTTAGCTGGTCCAAACAAATAACCTAATATCCTCTCGATATCACGACTTGCGGCACAACCGTCTTCAAATTTTACTAAAATTTCAATTATTAAATTAACTGGTTCTTTTTTGGCCAGTGTATCGATTTCAGCCGGGTTTGAACGATGACGGGAGATTATGTGATCATCCTCTAAAAATTCAATTTTACCGAGGCAAAAAACTGGATCCATCGCATGGCTTTTTCTATCATCCTCTTCGAAGTCGATTAATAACATGCCACGATCCGTGTCAAAACCGGTTATTTTGCCAAGACCCCAACTTTTATGGATGCAAGAAGCACCTTCATTCATAGCCTCGAGGGCTGGGCGTGAAGATTCTAAGGAAGGATCTTGTTCAATCAATTGATCGATGATTTCAACATTCATTCTAGTTTGAAGTGTAAGGTATGAAC
>JABGUO010000496.1 GCA_018646565.1 Opitutia bacterium
AGTGATGTGATTATCGATGCGTCCATGCCCGCCATGATTCGCACTTCAGGACAAATGTGGGGACCAGATGGTAACCCCAAAGACACAAAAGCAGTGATTCCGGATCGTAATTACGCCGGAGTATACCAGGCAACCATCGATTTCTGTAAGGAGAATGGTGCATTTGATGTTACTACTATGGGTAATGTGGCCAATGTCGGATTGATGGCTAAAAAAGCAGAGGAATATGGATCCCATGATAAGACTTTCGAAATTGATAACGCAGGTACTGTTCGTGTCGTAGGCGAAACGGGAAATGTGTTGCTTTCCCATGACGTGGAAACCGGAGATATCTGGCGCATGTGCCAAACCAAAAAAGTATCGATTATCGACTGGGTTAAACTTGCCGTAAACCGTTCGAAACTGAGTGAAACCCCCATTATTTTCTGGCTCGATGAGAAGCGGGCTCACGATGCTAATTTGATCAAGTATGTAAATGCCAAATTGACCACGCTGGACACCGAAGGATTAGACATACAGATTCTTGCCCCGATTGAGGCAACTAAAGTCACATGCCAACGATGTAAAGACGGACTCGATACCATTTCCGTAACCGGTAATGTTTTGCGTGACTACCTAACTGACCTCTTCCCCATTCTGGAACTCGGAACAAGTGCAAAAATGCTCTCCATTGTTCCGCTACTCGCAGGAGGAGGATTATTTGAAACCGGAGCAGGTGGGTCTGCGCCCAAGCATGTTCAGCAATTTGTAGAGGAAGGCCATTTGCGCTGGGATTCACTTGGTGAATTCCTGGCCATTGCAGTGTCGCTTGAAGACTTAGCAAATAAAACCGGGAATTCAAAAGCACAGGCTTTAGCAGACACACTAAACTCTGCCATTGGCCGGTTTCTCGATGAAGATAAATCACCATCCCGAAAAGTGAATGAAATCGATAATCGCGGCAGTCATTTCTATCTCACACTTTTCTGGGCAGAAGCCCTGGCAGGGCAATCGGATGAGAGTGATCTTCAGTCTCAGTTTTCGGGATTAGCACAAACTCTTCGCGACAATGAAGAAAAGATCGCTCAGGAACTAATCGCTGCCCAGGGCAAACCAGTTGATTTAGACGGGTACTACCTACCCAGTGTGGAGAAAGCTTCAGCCGCTATGCGACCAAGCCAAACCTTTAATCAGGCTTTGGATAACCTAGGCTAAGTTCCACTTAAATTCGAATTTCATTAATGTAAACCCGTTCCTTAATCGTTGCCAATTCTCGACTATTGATGATAGGGTTCCACATGCCAAAAACACCGGTTCTATTATCCTTTTTGTTTTCAAGTTTGTCGATAGCTTGTATGGCAAGTCAACCCAATGTTCTGTTTATTCTTGTAGACGATATGGGGGCAAAAGACTTATCCAATGAAGGGTCCGCTTTTTATGAAAGTCCAAACATCGACCGGATTGCCCGCGAGGGAATGAAGTTCACCCGTGGATATGCCACCTGCCAGGTCTGCAGTCCATCTCGAGCCAGTATTCTCACCGGAAAATATCCGGTCAATCATGGTATCACCACCTGGATAGGAGATTCACCGGGAGAAGGATGGAGAAAGCGGGGAAGAAATGACAGTCACCTCCCACCCGAATATGAACGCAATCTCCGGGACTCCGAGATCACCCTTGCCGAAGCAATGAAAGACGCGGGTTACACCACCTTCTTTGCCGGAAAATGGCACCTCGGCAGCGAAGGCTCGTGGCCGACCGATCATGGTTTTGATATAAACAAAGGTGGCTGGGATGTGGGCGGTCCACGGGGTGGATTCTTTTCTCCTTATGTAAACCCAAATCTTGAATCCGGACCGGTGGGGCAATCCCTCACTCAACGTCTTGGTCAGGAAACTGCGGATTTTATAGAGAAGCACAAAGATCAACCCTTCCTTGCCTACTTGTCCTTTTACACCGTTCATGCCCCTATTCAAACCACAGAAGCACTGTGGGAAAAATATCGGAACAAAGCCGAAAAAATGGGGCTCATCAAAAACAAAGAAAGATTCCTCTTCGATCGTCGTCTGAATGTCCGTCAGGTGCAGGACTGTCCGATCTATGCGGGAATGATCGAACAGCTCGATCAGTCCATCGGTATTGTGTTGGCCAAACTTGATGAGCACGGGTTGGATGAAAACACCATTATTTGCTTTACCTCCGACAATGGTGGCGTTTCCTCCGGCGATGCCTATGCCACCTCGAACTTACCTCTGCGAGGGGGCAAAGGTCGGCAGTGGGAAGGAGGAATTCGCGAACCTTTTTATATCAAGGCTCCCGGGACCACACAGCCAGGCTCAAGGGAAGCAACTCCAGTAAGTGGAATCGACTGGTACCCCACCCTGCTTGAACTTTGCGGAATCGAATTTCCCCTCAAACAAAATTTGGACGGCGTCAGCCTTGTTTCTTTATTAAAAGGTAAAGCGATCAACGAGCGCCCACTTTACTGGCATTATCCACATTATGGAAACCAGGGAGGCGAACCCAGTTCAATCATTATGGAAGGTGATTGGAAACTCATTCATTACCATGAGGATGAAAGGGACGAACTTTATAACCTTGCCAGGGATATTGGGGAACAAAATGATCTCATCGAAAAGGAAATTAATCGAGCCCGGCAGATGAGAAGAAAATTGGATACCTGGCTTAAGCAAACCAAAGCCCAATTCCCCCAACTCGATCCTCGATTTGATTCCGCCAAAAGAAAAGCCC
>JABGUO010000497.1 GCA_018646565.1 Opitutia bacterium
AATCCTAGGCTTTAAGCTTGCCTGAGTTTGATTTATAAATTACATTTCCCACTTTTAGTGCACCCGTAGCTCAATTGGATAGAGTGCCTGGCTACGGACCAGGAGGTTGGGGGTTCGACTCCCTCCGGGTGTGCCATTTCTGTTTAGTAGTATTTTAATTTAATATAGGTCTTTCTACCTTAAGATTTTATTTTGTTTCCGCTCTGTTTCGTACCGTATCAATTCTTCTGAAAATAGGGTCACTGCAACCACAAAAAGTGCCAACACACTTTACTTAAAAAGTTCCGTGTAACACAAATGGTAGATTTCTACTCACCTTAATACCAAGCAAACTCCTAGTAGTGGGTCGTTGCATCGAATGGAAATAATGGAAAGGAAAGATCATGAAAAGTGATCTTTTACCCCACAATCAATTTACAGCAATTTTCTTTCCTTAGGGGCAGAGTCAACCAAGCATACCAAGAAAGAGTGAACTCTCTTGTCCATTTTCGGGCGACATGAGCAATAATAAAAGAAGTTTAAACTTCAAAAAAGTGGTTACTCGCTTTTCTTCTCATTTTCGGAAGAGTTCTTTTTTTCCGGTTTTTCAATTGAATCGGATTTCAAGGTCTTTGATTGGATGGTTTTTCCTTCGGTTCTTCTTTCTTCTGAGAAGGAGGGGGTTCCACTTGGGTACTTTCCGTATTACTTCGCTTTACTTTGGGAGCAGCGCTCTTGGATTCCGCTTTTTCTTTTTCAGAACTTGGCTCACTTTTACCGTCTTTTGAAATATCCGATTTGATCTGAGTATCTTTCTTTTCGTTCGCGCGGGTAGATTTATCAGTTGTATCTTTAGGCGCAGGAGAATTAGGGCTTTTTCCTTCACTCGAGGAAGAGGAACTTGTTTTTGATTCACCCGATGGTTTTTTGGAATCTTTTCTATCTTCCTTTTTGCTATCAATTAACTCTTTGCTCTTCTTCTCATCGGAGTCGGTCTTGGGGATTACCTTTTCCTTATGTTCTTTCTTTGCCGGTTTTAATTTTGCCTTTTTTGCTTCCTCCGCCACGCGATTTTTTCGAGCTTCGATGAAAGAGACAACGCAAAGAATCACGAAGATCAAGAGTAAACCAGAAGAAAGAAGCATGACCGTTGGTTTGAGACTCGATATTTGAATGATCATGAAAGGTTCTTCTTTTAGCCAAGTCATTTCAGAGTATGCACCTAGGAGCATTTTTGTGACTACAAAAAAGCAAATTAAGGCCACCAAAACAGCAGCATGCATGAAATGCTTATGTGCTTTGGGGAATTTGTCTGCACCTAAAGTGAGCAATATTAATATTATTCCTAAGATTCCTGGTATGAATGCTGTCCAACTTGTCCCAAATTCGATTTTCTCGTTTGGTTTTGGTTTGGGAGTGATATCAATATTTTTCCAATTGTTAGATTGGAGAGTGATTGGACCGGGCGAATTAGCAAATTCTTTATATATAAAGCGTACCTTGGAAGAATTCTGATCCACATTAGCCCAGTCAATCTCGACGGAATCGGCATCTCCAGCTCCTTGGAAATTATCTGATTCCTGTGTCAGTGCCTTCATGGTTTCTCCCTTTGAAGAGGCATACCAAAAAGATTTTGTAATATAACCTCGATCGGTTGCACCATTTTCAATGGCATAATTCCCCTGTGATGCATCTTTGGCGTGGTTTAGATTTAAATTATATATCATCCAATAGGCATGTTCCCCGGCTGCATCACTGGATGCAAAGCCAAGATCGAGCTCATGGCTCTGATTGCCATCTGACAGAGTCAGTTGTGCATCCTCCGCCAACGGCCCTGTTATCTTTATGGAAAGTCCAGGTTCTTGGAACAGGTATCCTGCGATTCCTGTTAAGATTAACAATCCACCAATAATGAATGCGGGAATTTTTATCATAGTATTAAAAAATTGTTTTAAATGCATTGATGCAAGCACGGAAACTCATTCCAGGCGAATAATGTGTATTTTTACATTCGGAATTTATTAAAACTTTCTTTATTTATATTTTTTTATGCCTCCTGATATACTTTGCTCTACATTAGCGACTCCAATACTGGAGGAATCAACTGATTTAGATGAACGACTTGCCACCCCGTGGAAGGTCATTGTACTTAATGATCCAGTCAACTTAATGAATTATGTGGTCATGGTATTTCGGAAAGTATTTGGGTATAACGATACCAAGGCGACAAAACATATGATGGAAGTACATGAATTGGGAAAATCGGTTCTGTGGGTCGGAGAAAGAGAGCAGGCAGAGAATTATGCGTACCAATTACAACGCTGGCGCTTGCAAACTATTTTGGAAAAAGATGATTGAGTTCAGCCTACAGGTTGATTGTCATATTATCCAAGCGATCCTACCGGAGATGGGAAAGCTTTTTGCATTATCCTCGAAAGTCGAAGAATTTCCCGACCTCTTTCCTGACCTTGATGATCCGGAACTTAAAGAATCTTGGACGGACGGTCTTAAAGAGGAAGCGAAGGGAGATCGAAATGCTTTGGCACGCTTGCTGAAGAGTCCACGACTTCCTTACGGTAGGGTAGAGGTGGAAGAGGAC
>JABGUO010000498.1 GCA_018646565.1 Opitutia bacterium
CTTAAGGGGAACAGTTACTGCGATCGAACCAGTAGTGCTTATCTCAAGTAATTGTGGTTTAACCCCGCGTTCTACAACCAATGTATTTCCGTTTTGAAGCCGTACACAGGAACCAAGTTCCTTATTTCCCTTACTCAGTTTGTAGCTCCATACAATTTCTCCTTCTCGGGTAATTTCTTTGGCAACATTTCCGACTGAAACTAATATGTGCCCATTGGGAAGAACGAAGCCATCGCGACCATATCCCTCGGTTTGCCAAATAATTTCTGAATTCTCATTCAACAAAACTGTTCTATTTCCACAGATTAGAAATGAATGTTTAATTCCACTTTGACTTACCTGTTTTCCAAAAATTGGGGTACTCGTTTCATTCTTAGCAAACGAAAAAAATGAAAGTGCGAAGGCGAGTAGTAAAGGTAATGTAGATTTCATTATTTAAAGGAAAGGAATTACTTAAGTTTCAGTTTAGCTTGATGGATAAATCCCTTAAAGCGAGGATCCAGCTTATAATTTCCGACGGTTGAAAGCGAATCATTTCCAATTTCGAGTGGATCCTGAGGATGGTTTTTTAATAAACTTGGTAGCTTTCCTTCGATTAGAATCTCGTCTTCAGAATTGAGAGAAACCTGCCCTGCTGGATTGACTATCAATGATAAAGATATCCGATTTTCAGGAAGTATTTGGGTAGCCCGATAAGTATATAAAACCCCATCCAGACGACAGGAAAAAAAAGGGATTCCACCCTGTAGGTAAAGGGAATACCCAGAACGACTTCCACCATGAGAAATTAATACGCCGCTCTTTTCTTTTCCCCTTGTGACTGAAAGTTTAACCTCTATTGCCTTTTGTGAAAAAACAGGTGCGTTCTCCCGTGGCACCTGATCTCCGTGCTTAAGAAGATAAAACCCCTGGGCATCCCGCTTAAGTTTGCTTATCTCTTGAACCGGAGGATTGGCTTGTTTATGTAAGTAGTAGGGATTCACCTTTACCCTCTTGGCCCAGGCCAACCATTCGGCTTCCAATTCTTTGGCCTTGTCCGGGTTAGCCTCAATTAGATTGTTTGTCTCGCAGCGATCTTCATCTAGATTATACAATTCCCAAATCCGTTCCTTATATCGATTATTCCCACGGACTAATTTCCAGTCCCCTTTACGAATCGCACTGGAATCAAAATGGTCGAAACAGAGTACCCGGTCTTTAAATTTCGTAATCCCCTTGAAGTGAGGAGTTAAGCTGAGACCTTCGACAGGAGTGAGCTTTTGATCATTCCATTCTTTTGGGTACTTGGCACCAGACACCTCAAGTAAAGTAGGCATTATATCGATCAAATGAACAGGAGATCGTACCCATCGATTTGACTTATTGATACCCTGAGGCCAGTAAGCGATGAGTGGACTACAATTTCCACCCTCATGATTAAAGTGCTTGTACATCCTCAATGGAGTATTACTCAGGCAAGACCATGCACTCCCCACTGAATGATAAGTGCCCGGCCCACCAACATTCTGAAGATCTTTGCCTTCATGCAGCTTAGTGAAACCCTTCCGACTACTTTGATCGAAACCAAAGGGACCCCATTCATAACAGGCCCCGTTATCGCTGGTAAATAAAATGAGGGTATTTTCAAGATCACCACTGTCTTCTAGTTGACTAATAATTTCACCAATTCCCTGATCAACATGATCGATCATCGCGGCAAATGTAGCCATTCGATAGGCCAAGTCTTCCTGGCGATCTTGGTCAATATTCTTCCAATCAGGATTTGCTTTACCGGCAAAATAATTGCTTATATCGTCTCGATCATCCGGCACATCAGAAAGACCTGTAAATCCCCAAGAGTCTGTGACTAAGCCCGATTTCTCCTGACGACTATATCGCTCCCTTCTTAAAACATCCCAGCCTTTTCGATAGGTATCAAGATATCGATCCCTTGTCTTCGCTGGTGCATGGAGGGGGAAATGCGGCGAAGAATGAGCGAGGTAGAGAAAGAAAGGATCTTCTTTTTTTTGAGCCTGCTTAAGAAATTCTATCGCATAGTCATTAAAAGCGTCTGTTGCGAAAAAAGAATCTTCTTCGAAATGTAATTCATGATCTCTTCCTTCAGGAAGGCGACGGTAGTTCCCCTTTTCCCATTGGCTTGTACTGTGTCCTTTGGTGTACCCGTAGTATTCATCAAACCCGCGATTGACAGGAGATTCATCATGCCCGACATGCCACTTCCCCACACAATAAGTCTGATAACCCACAGTCTTAAGTGCTTCCGCCAAGGTCATACATTGCTTATTCAACCTACCAAGATAAGCAGGACCCAAACGATCCGTGGAGTCTCGACCCGTAAAATTAGCAATCCCTGCCTGGTGAGAATATAGACCGGTGAGTAAGGATGCTCGGGATGGGCAACAACGAGCGGAATTATAATTTTGTGTAAAGCGCAAACCATTCGCCGCCAACTTATCCAAGTGGGGAGTCCTGACTTCACCTCCAAAAGATCCAAGATCGGAGTATCCCATATCATCAACAAGAACGACGATTACATTGGGACGACCCTGAACCGAAAGAAAAAGACTCACCAAGAATAAAGGAAAGAAAAGAGCAAATGTGTACATCGTTAATTCTGTGGCTATTTTAATGGAACAAGTAAAATAAATTCGGAATCTTTGAAATGATTTGGTTGAATGAACCCAGTATGACATTTCCAGAAAACCCAGAGAGGAGTAAACTGCATATTGGGTACAAAAGCCACATGTTTTGGGCCGCCCCTTTATTGTCTGTGTTGATTAGCTATATAACCTGGAAATTGGGGGGTTTAGAATTAGCAGCAACCCTGACCCTGGGTATTGCACTTTGGACTGCACTTTGGTGGATATTTGAAACGGTCCCTATTCCTATTGCTTCTCTTCTTCCCCTTTCCTTACTTCCCCTTTTTGGAGTTCTCTCTCCCAAAACTGTCGGAGAAAAATATGGGCACCCCTTGGTTCTGCTTTTACTCGGAGGGTTTCTCTTATCCAAAGCTATGGAAAAAAGCGGTGCCCATCGGCGCATTGCACTCATGATGGTAAATGCATGTCCTGCTGGGGAAAAATTCATCATCCTCGGCTTCATGATTGCAACTGCATTTTTGAGTATGTGGATTTCAAATACCGCTACTACATTGATGATGTTACCCATGGCACTAGCAGTAATTCAGGGAAGTAAAAATAAAGATCTGACTATCCCCCTGCTTCTCGGCATTGCTTTTGCAGCGAATGTTGGGGGAATTGGAACCCCCATAGGAACCCCACCCAACCTGGTAATGATAGGAGCTTACAAAGATTTGGGGTTTCCAGAATTATCTTTTACGCAGTGGATGAAGTTTGGCGCTCCTGTCACGATTATTATGGTCCTGGTTACATGGCTTTGGCTAAGCCGTGGAATTACAGGTAAAAATAACATCGCACTGCCCAACCCCGGTATTTGGACAAAGGCAGAAATTCGTACACTTATCGTGTTTAGCCTGACCGCCTTGGCATGGATTTCCCGTTCCGAACCTTTTGGCGGATGGAAAACATGGCTAAATCTACCCGCCGCTAATGATGCAAGTGTGGCTTTCATATCTGTTATTATTCTCTTCTGCCTTCCCGATGGAGAAAAAAAAGGGGCAAGACTACTCGACTGGGAAACTGCTAATAAAATCCCCTGGGGAATGCTTGTTTTAGTTGGGGCAGGACTATGCCTTGGGGAGGGCTTCAAACAGTCCGGTTTAAGTGCTTCCATTGCCACCCTCTTTTCCGGAATTGAAAGCCTGCCTCTTTTCGTTCTCCTTTTGGGTGTCTGTCTTCTAGTTTCCTTTTTGACCGAAATGACAAGCAATACCGCCACCACTAATGTTCTCATGCCTATTCTCGGGGCAGCGGCGACCGCCTCCAATATAGACCCGATCATACTCATGATACCCGCAGCCATGAGTGCTAGTTGTGCCTTTATGCTTCCTGTAGCGACCATTCCCAATGCAGTGGTTTTCGGAACTGGCAAAATCACGGTGGGCAAAATGGTTCGTGAAGGTCTAGTGTTGAATATTATTGGTGCCTTTGTAATTTCAACAGTCTGTTTTTTATTTCTTTACTAATATATGGATAACTTCTCCCAAACTTCCCTCTTTAATAATATTTAATTTCTTAAAACTATGAAACTTTTCAAACTTTTTATTCTCTCCATAATATTGCCCTTTTTCTCAATCGGAAAAGAACGACCATCTAAACCCAATGTTGTGTTGATCCTCACCGACGATTTGGGTTGGCAGGATGTCAAATGCTACGACATTGATGAGCCATCTCCCATGGAGACGCCAAATATTGATGCACTCGCACAAAAAGGAGTTAAATTCTGGCAGGCCTATTCTCCTGCTCCGACCTGTGCACCATCCAGGTGTGCGATAATGAGCGGTAATCACCCAGCCCGTGCACAAAAGACACATGTGGTAGGAGGTGCCCCTCCCACACCTAATCATAAATTCGCCTGGTCAATGATTGCCCCTTGGTACAGTGGCAGAATGCCGGCAAATGAAATGACTATAGCACGAGTTTTACAACAAAATGGATATATTACCGGGCATTCCGGAAAATGGCACATGGCAATTGACCACAAGGCTTTTCCTCAACCAGAAGACCAAGGATTCGACTGGACCCGAAGCAGTCGGGGTGCTCGTTCAAGCATGAAAAGTAGAGTAACCGGATTTGCAACAAATCGAAAGAAAGACCCTTTCTGCCTGGATAAAAACGGCTATCCGTTTCATCAGACAAGTGAAGACGCGCTCACTTTTCTTCGTCAAAACAATGCCCAACCCTTTTTTCTCTATTACGCAACTTGGCTGGTTCATACCCCCATTCACACGCGCTCTGAGAAACTCCTAGAGAAATACTGTAAAAAACTTGGAGTGGAAAAACCAAAAGAAAACAAAGATTGGACATTAAAAGGTCAGCAGAATCCATTTTACTGTGCCATGGTGGAAGAACTTGATTACTACATCGGCAAAGTCATCACCTATTTAAATGAGACGGAAGATCCCCGGTGGCCCGGTCATAAATTAAGTGAAAATACATTTATCATTTTCACCTCTGACAACGGCGGGATGGAAGGGCATGCGGCTGAAGTGATAACTGATAATTACCCTTTGGATAAAGGAAAAATCTCTGCGATGGAAGGTGGCACACGAGTACCTCTCATAATAACTGGTCCAAAAATTAATCAAGGAGTTGAATCTAACGTAATGGTTAATGGCCTAGATTTTTATCCGACCATTCTGTCTCTCACTGGAACTCCGTGTCCGAAAAATAAAACACTAGATGGTGCCGACTTGAGTAACCTGCTTCTTAAGGATCCCATGGATTCAGATTTGATTAAGGATAAGAAAGGGAAAACGCGGGACACGATGATCTGGCATTTCCCAAATAGTTCCGCCTTTGAAAGTACTATTCGAGTGGGTGGATATAAACTGGTTCGTAATTACAACCACCTATATTACAAGGATAACCCTGAGCAGGAAATGTATCAACTCTACCGCACAATAGATGGAGAACAAGTTCGTGTGGATATTGAGGAAGCCAATAATCTCGTAGATAAGTTCCCCAAACTTACTAAAGAACTTGATGATAAATTATCGGCTGAATTGGAAGAAATGAAGGCCAGTTTTCCTTACTATAATCCACACGCTCGGCATGTTGGCCCCGAAAAACTTAAAGTACCTCAAGTAACCTCCCACGATGTGAAGGGGCAGACTATTCATTTTAAATTTCGAGAGAAAGGTGCAAAAGTAATAAGGGCAGACTTGATCTATACCCTCAACGGTAATGAGCGGCACGAGGAATGGTTCAGAATTGTTGGCCCAAAAAATTTCTCTCAGGGGGTGAGCTTTTCTTTTCCAAGTGGAGCTACTCACTGCTTCCTTAACTTGATTGATGAAAATAATTTTCTAGTCAGTTACCCTGAAACCCCAGATTATGCCAGTCTTTCTAAAACAAAAGAAAAATTCGCTAAATTTGCCATTCCTGTTGAATAGAAACTAATAACGCATGAATTTGTTTTTAAATTTGATTCATTGGCTATCCACGAATGTAATATATTCCTTTTATTACCTTTAAAATAAATCGAACATGGCGAAAGTGACTTTTATAACTGAAGACGGAAACGAAGTGGTGGCACAAGATGCAACCGGAAACCTAATGGAAATTGCCCGTGAAAATGATGTCGAAGGAATTTTGGGAGCTTGCGGTGGGTGCTGTTCCTGCGGAACATGCCATGTTCGCGTACATCAAGATTGGTTGGATAAAACCGGCCGAGCTACTGAAGCCGAGCAGGACTTATTTGATATTGAAGAGGGAACCGATGAGCGAAGCCGACTGAGTTGCCAAGTAGAAATGAGAGATGAATTAGACGGCTTAATCGTGGAAGTTGCTCCCTTTTAAATCGTGTTCTGCCATGTCCACATCTCCATAACATCACCCGTATAAGTATAAAAATGGCAAAGGGGCTAATCTATGAAGGTCATCCAGGAGCCATGATCCTTGGGCTTAAGGATGTTCGTAAAGCGACTCGCGACCATAATTCATTCAGTTCCAATTCCCCCTTTCGGGTGCCTAGGTGATTTGTGCCTTGTCCGCCAATTTGCAAAGCTGACCTAGAGAGAAGAGAGTCTAGCTCATGGAATTAGGTACTAAACTAGTTTCGCGACGATCGCTTGTTTTATCATACGATCTTGAGCATCAGAACTTGAGAGGAGGTTGGGGAAATTAAAGTCCGAGCAAATCGTTCATTAGTTTCGCAGTATTTTCTACTCCACCATCACTCCCCTCTCGAGTTGCCCAACCTTTATAGTCAATTTGTTCAAGTTCGTGGCGAACTTTTTTCCAATCAACGTCTCCCTCCCCGAGTGAGCAGAATCCATTTTTTGACCCCCAATCCTTAATATCCAACTTAAGAGTGCGGTTTCCCAAAATTCGAATCCATTTATGACTAGGTCCATATTTCTGCATATTTCCAATGTCATAATAAGCCTGAACCCAGGGACTATCGATTGCATCAATATAATCCCTAAACTGTTCAGGCTTGTAACAAAAACCATTCCATACGGTTTCAATCAGAATATGTATCTTTAGTTCGCTTGCCAAAGGAATCAGTTTACGAATTTGTTCAATGGAACGATCCCAGACATGTTGATGTGTTTCCTTTTCTCCCTTAACCCGACCGGGGACCAATAAAACGGATGTCCCACCGACTCCCTTGGCTTCTCGCATGGTCTGTGATAGTCCGATTCTGCTTTTTTCGCGGACCTCCGGATTGGGATCGGACAACCTGACCTTCCAATGCTTATTGTAAACCACTCCATGCATGGGCAAATCGTACGTTGCACATGCTTTCTTCATCGATTCAATCTGTAAGCCAGGCCCGGAACCCTCAATTCCATCAAAGCCCAAGTCCTTTAAATTTTGCATTTTTTGTTCATTGGGTTTGGAGCCAAATTTAACTGCCTTCTTAATTTTCCCCTTAAAGGAGTATTCTTCAGCTTTTCCCGAATGAGTGAAACATAAAGCACCAGAAGTTGTGGTCAAAAATTCTCTTCTTTTCATAAATA
>JABGUO010000079.1 GCA_018646565.1 Opitutia bacterium
TATCCGACCCGACATAGCTTAGGTCAAATCTCTCCGGTAGATTATAGTCTACTTGTACAGTGCCTAGTTGCCATTCTCTTCCGATAACATCCTTGACGATAAAGTCGATTTTGGGCCCGTAGAATGCCGCTTCTCCAAGTTCTTCCTCATAGTCCACTCCTAAGTTTTGAACTGCTTCACGAAGTGCTGACTCGGCTTTGTCCCAAGCTTCGGGTGAACCTACATATTTATCAGAATCAGGATCACGCAAACTTACCCGGACCCGATAGTCATTCATCCCCAGAATGGAAAAGACCAATTTTACCAGTCCCAAGCATCCTTGAATTTCCTCTTGTAATTGATCTTCCCTGATAAAGAGATGAGCGTCGTCCTGGGTAAAGCCTCTGACTCTGGTCATTCCGTTCAGTTCACCGGACTGTTCCCAACGGTATACGGTTCCAAATTCTGCAAGGCGTATGGGGAGATCGCGATAGGATCTTTGTTCCGAGCGAAAAATACGAATGTGCATCGGACAATTCATCGGTTTAAGCAGGTAGCCTTCGATTTCTCCTTCGTCTAATTTGTTGGATAGTTCGGAGCAACTGCATCCTTCCTCCGCAAGTTTAGTAAGGCATTCACGGTGAATTATGGGTGGGTATTGAGAGTCTTGATAATAAGGGAAATGCCCAGAAGTCCGAAACAGATCAAGCTTTCCCACATGGGGAGTGTAGACCTGGGAATAGCCCTGCTTATTTAACTCGGCCGAGATGAAACTTTCCAATTCCTGCCGAATAATAGCACCTTTTGGCTTCCATAACACCAGGCCTTGTCCGACCATATCATCGATGTGAAAAAGTCCCATGTCCCGTCCGATGTTTCGGTGGTCTCTTTTCTTGGCCTCTTCTATTCTTGTAAGATGCTCAGCAAGTTCATCCTTGGATGGAAATGCAGTTCCATAAATTCTTTGCAGTTGTTTGTTATCAGAATTTCCACGGTGGTAGGAACCCGCTACCTGGAGGAGTTTAAAGGCTTTAATTTTCTTTGTGTAGGATACATGAGAACCAGCACAAAGATCGTGGAATTCACCGTTGCGGTAAAAAGAAATGGTTTCACCCTCTGGAATATCATCCAAACGACCCAATTTATAAGTAGTTTGTCCCATGTCGGAGATGATTTTCTTCGCTTCTTCCCGTGAAACTTCAATTCTTTCGAAGCGTTGATTTTCTTTAATAATTTTTTTCATCTCGACTTCAATCTCGTCTAAGACTTCAGGAGTGAATGCTATTTCTGAGTCAAAGTCATAATAAAATCCGTTATCCGTAGGAGGTCCAATATCTAACTGAGCATCAGGATACAGTCGCAAGACAGCAGCAGCGAGGACATGGGCAGTGGAGTGCCGAATTTCTTCTAATGGATTCATTTCCTTCATAATGAAGATAACTTCTAATTGTACAGATAAAAACCTGCAATGCCAAAGGGAAGAGTTTTACTCATCAAACCCAAGATTGGGTCGTAACCATTTCAGGGCTTCTTCGATCGGCCAATTTTTCCTTTTTGCATAATCTTCAACCTGATCTTTGCCGAGCTTACCCACATTAAAATATTTTGAATCGGGATTGGAGAAATAAAGCCCAGAAACTGATGAGCCTGGATTCATTGCTCGGGACTCTGTCAATTCTAGCCCGATTTCTTTCTTCACATCAAGAAGTTTCCAAATGGTATCCTTTTCGGTATGGTCGGGTTGGCACGGATATCCGCTGGCGGGTCGGATACCCTGGTATTTTTCTTTAATTAGTTCGCTATTGCTTAAATTTTCAGTTTTTCCAAAGCCCCACCACTCACGCACTTTTTTATGAGTATATTCAGCCATTGCTTCTGCAAATCGATCGCCCAGTGCTTTGGTCATAATGGCGTTGTAATCATCATTGTCATCCTCAAATTCCTGCGCCAGTAAATCTACTCCAGACCCCGCACAAACTGCAAAGGCGCCGAGGTAATCAGTTCGGTTGGAATCGATCGGTGCCACAAAGTCTGATAAGCAAAATTGAGGTTGGTCGAGTAGAGATTGTTGGCGTCTTACAAAATGGAATCGACCGACCTCATTTTGTTTTTCTAAATCTTCGTACAAA
>JABGUO010000499.1 GCA_018646565.1 Opitutia bacterium
AGCCATGATGCATTTCAATATTTGGGTCGGGCCATGGGACTACAGGTGATTGCACTACAAGGAATTTCTACCACCGCGGAAGCGGGATTAGCTGACCGGGCTAATCTGGTTGATCTTATTCAAGACCATAATATTCCCGCTATCTTTATTGAAAGTAGCGTCAATCCGACTGCAATTCAAGAAATTGCAAGAGAATGTAATGTCGAGGTGGGAGGAAAATTATTTTCGGATGCACTTGGTTCCAACAATCAATTTGCTACCGGCCCAAATGGAATAAAATACTCTGTCGCTACCTGGGAAGGAATGATGATTCACAATATTAACACTATCGTAAAGGCATTACGAAAAAGGAGAAAATGAGTGCCAGTCCACCGTTATTTCCCCTTGAGGTTCATGATTTGACCGTTTCATTCCACACAAAACCAGTATTATATGGGGTTGATTTACAGATAGAGGAAGGTTCATTAGTGGGGGTAATTGGTCCAAACGGTGCCGGTAAATCGACACTTATAAAGACCATTATGGGAATCGTTCCACCCAGCGGTGGATGGGTAAAAATCTTTGGTCAAAAAGGAAAAAAGGCTTACACGAGAGTGGGATATGTGCCTCAACGCGAATCCGTGGACTGGGATTTTCCTGTCTCAGTATTAGATGTTGTCCTGATGGGTCGATTCGCACATGTGGGATGGTTGAAGCGAGTAAGTAAAAAAGATCGCTCCATCGCTTGTGAATGTCTCGAAAAAGTAAACATGCTTTCATTTGCGGACCGACAAATTGGAAAACTCTCCGGTGGACAACAACAGAGAGTCTTTCTTGCTCGGGCATTGGCACAGGAGAGTGACCTCTACTTAATGGATGAACCCTTCTCAGGAGTGGATGCAGTTACTGAGAATGCGATTATTGAACTACTCCGAGAATTAAAGAATAATGGAAAAACATTACTTGTAGTTCACCATGATTTATCCAGTGCGAAAGATTATTTTGATCAGTTGATACTACTCAATATGAGATTGATTGCACATGGAAAGAGGGAAGACACATTCACCAAAGAACTTCTTCAGAAAACATATGGTGGAAGGCTTACAGTGTTTACAGAAATTGCAGGACAAGCCGCTGGCAGCCAAACTTCCAACCAATTCCCTCAGAAGCATTTGTGAGGTTATATAAATCCCCGTATAGACTAGTCGTATGAATCTGAATTTTTTTCAATTCATCCCCTTTTTTCCAACCATTCTCTTTCTTTTTACTGCGGGTAGTCTCCATGCGGAACAGATTGCAGAAGATTCCTCTCTCTCTATTCAAACAGTTCGCTTTCTTTCGCTGACAGATTATTCAGTCCAAATCGTTCTTTTAGGAGTAATATTGATGGGGATGGGGTGCGGGTTAATGGGAGGCTTTGTAGTCACCAGGAAGTTATCCCTTTTTGGTGATACCTTGTCACACGCAGTACTTCCCGGTGTCGCAGTGGGCTTTATATTTAGCCAGTCAAAAAATTCGTTCAGTATTTTAATGGGTGCGATGATCGCCGGTTTCCTAGGAGTATTTCTGATTTCCTTAATCAAAAAAACTACTAAAGTGAGACTTGATAGTGCACTCGGATTAGTACTGTCCGGCTTCTATGCAGTGGGAATTTGCCTATTAACGAGAATCCAGAAAATGGATTTGGGAAATCAATCCGGGATTGACCGATACTTGTTTGGTCAAATTACCGGACTGTCGACGACAGATGTTTTGTGGATGGGGATTTCATGCGTTCTTATTCTTTTGCTCACATTTTTATTATACAAAGAAATGCTAGTAACCGGATTTGATCCTGGATTCGCTCGTTCTGTGGGAATTCCGGTGGATTTGCTTCAATACATACTCTGGATGTTATTAGCATTTTCTGTCATTACTTCCCTTCAGGTTGTGGGAGTAATATTGGTTTCCGCATTGTTAATTATACCGGCTGCAACTGCATCGATTATTACCCAAAGAATGAAGTCACTTCTTTTTTGGTCAGCCGGGCTGGGAATTCTAGCCGGAATTGTGGGAACATACTTATCATTCTTGGGCAATCGATTACCGACAGGACCCTTGATCGTATTAACCTCAACTAGTTTTTTTATTATAACCCTTTTCTTACATTTCAAAAATGGTCTTCTTTTCAAATGGATTCGCTCGCGGGGAAAAGAACAAAAAATAGCAATCGAAAATACATTAAAAGCAATCTATCAAGAATTAGAAAATCATAATTTTTCGGAAGATACAATCACACTTGGAAATCTAGCAAAAAGTAGAAGGGTTAATATGCCAGAGGCCCATAATGAGGTAAAAAACCTGGTTAAAAAAAATCTCGCTTTTCTACTTCTTAAAAAAAATCAGACACTCCCGAATGAAGATATCTTGTCATTAACCCCAGAGGGTTGGAGTGAAGCATGCAGAATTGTGAGAAACCACAGACTATGGGAGTTGTATTTAACCA
>JABGUO010000500.1 GCA_018646565.1 Opitutia bacterium
CATTACGGTCTGTCTTGAACCGGGAGTGATGATGGCCAGATTGTGCATCATGCCGCTGGAATCGTCGTTTGGAAAAACAAAGACGATTTTTTCACCTGGTTTTGCAAGGATACGATCGGTGTTAAACTTAAGACCTGGTAACACGCCCACCTCGATCCGACGCGCGTCCGCAAAACCAGCGGGTCTAGCTTTGACCGGATTTTGATCGATCTTGGAGAGCTCCCCCATATCCACAATCTCTCCGTATACTTTATCAAAAGTATTCCCCAACATATTTTGCAAATTGCGTGCGGTATAATTGGGGATATCCGCTTTGGCGATTTTTTCGCTTCGTAGCGCTTCCAGCAATGCCTTGGCATAGGATTGACTGGATGCCAGGGTATCTATTGCTGCCCGTTTGGCAACGGTGTCAAATTTCTCGTATTTGGAAATCAGTTCCTGAGGAGCTTCCGGATAATTAAAAAAAGAATAGGCCCGAATTACGTCCACTTTCAATGGGCTATCCAGTAATAAACTGAGGTTTTTCTGAAGCTCCTCGTACCGCATAGCCACCAAGCCGGAAAGGGCTTCTTTTCGTTCTTTGAGATTAGCATCGCCATTCATAACGAGTTTTAGAGCATCCTCACTCACAGAAAGATCTCCAAAAATTTGGCTGAGCTGATCAGCCAACTTAATAACTTCCGGATCTTTGGATCGTGCCAGTTTAATGCGCAAGGACTTCCATGACACAAGTGCTGCAAGGTCCCGCTTACCGGATAATCCGGCGAGTGTGCCACGAAGCATGGAGGCCTGTACCGTGGAGTCTTCGACCTCCTTCAAGGAATTGAAGATATAATTAAGTTGAGGATTAAGAGAATTTCCGTGTGATTGGAGGCATAAAAACCAGAAACTTAAGCTTAGCAAACAGGTGCATTTCAAATTATGGACGGGCAATTTCATTTTGAATTATATTTTAAATTATAGGGGGAATCCAAAGAGACTCGTACCAGTTCAACAGGCTTATGAAATAATTTCTCATTTCGAGTCTGACCGAGTCAGGAACTCATACTCCATTCAGGGAGGCGAATAATCTCTCCTCCCTTGAGGGCGGACTCATGAGCAAGAATACCGGTCAGGGTAATATTGGCAGACTGAACCGCATTGGGATAACCCTCCCCTTCTCCACGGACCAGTTCTACGAATTGATGGACCAAATGTGGGTGCGACCCACCGTGCCCCGCGCCCTGAGTAAAACTCAAATGTTCCTCTCCATCCTCATTGGAGTAAACGCCACCGGTAGTGAATGGGGCGATTTCTTCAGGGAGCAATTTCGCAAAATCCGGGCATTCCACCTTTTCGGGAATCTGTGGTTCCGGTTTTTTCGCGGTATGCACAACAAGCGGTTCGCCCTCGATTAGGGGCCATTCCACCGCCTTCTCGGATCCGTAGACCTCAAAGCTTTCACGGTATTGACGAGCCACATCGAACAAAGAACGATAAACTTGGGCACTCAAGTCGCTGTTGCGGAACTTGAGGTGCGTGGTTTCAACGGCAAAGGTAGAGTTGTAATGCCCGTGCATCTCTTCGCGGATAGTACCGCTTGGGAAACAACTGACATACTCCGCCTCATGGCGACCCAAGCCGAGCACGGGGCCCACACAATGAGTGGCGTAATGCATCGGAGGAAGACCGGGCCAGTAACCGGGCCATCCATCCATGTCCTGCTGGTGACTCGCTTTGAGAAACTGCAGTTTGCCCAATTCACCATTATCGTAAAGTTCTTTCATATAAAGAAATTCCCGGGCATAAACCACGGTCTCCATCATCATATACTTCATGCCGCTCTCGGCAGAAAGTTTTACGATGGCTTCGCAATCCTCCACAGAAGTTGCCATGGGTACGGTACAGGCGACATGCTTACCAACACGCATTGCCTGCAAGGTGGCTTCCGCATGGTGAGGGATGGGAGTATTAATATGGACCGCATCAATTTCCGGATCGGCAAGCAACTCCGTATAATCAGTGAATCTCTTGGTGATATTATACTGATCAGCCACTTTATTGAGGCTTTCCTCATTTCTTTGGCAAAGAGCCACGATCTCCGCGTTGGGATGGCGTTGATAAATGGGAATGAATTCGGCACCAAAGCCGAGTCCGATAATGGCTACTTTTGGTTTTTCAATACTCATAATGATTTTAAAATGTTGAGGGTGAAGTGTTTTGTAAGAAAGATTGAGAGTGTCATGGTTGAACGATGAGTTCCCCCTTCATGAGGCGCCAATGACCTGGAAAAGTGCAAAGAAATGGATAATTTCCTTTTTTGGCGGGAACTTGAAAAATGAGATCGTATTTTGTTCCAGGAAGTACCATGGGAGTCTGGGCGATTACCTGGGCATTTTCAGGAATATAATTACGAGCAGCGGCACCCGGTTTTCCCATCATCAAGTCAGTGGCTCGGCCCACTGCATCGTAAGTTCCCGGAGCAACAATCACTAGATTATGAGGCATATTGTCGGTATTATTGAATGAAAGTTTAAGCCACTTTCCCGATTTGGCGGTGAGGGATATCTTACTGAAAAGGAGTCCGGAAATCGCATCGATTGTTAAATTAAGATCAACTTTTCGATTTTCCACCTTCTCTATTTCTTTATAAATAGGCATCATTTCGTTAAGTGAAATATCATCAAACCATGCCTTCCCCTTGGAGCGCCCCCATCCACCGAACAGGCAGTTGATCGTAACGCGACGACTGGATGGATTGACGAATATGGTCTCCACCTTCCTCCAATCGTTGGTACCGCGGATCCCTTTGGTCATGGCCTTTTGTTGTAACTCATGAACATTGAGGAGTGTTCCCATACCTCCTCCCTCTACCTTCTCTGTCTTGATCCAGGAAGAAAGAGAATAGCGGACGCCTGCCTTAAGGTCTACGGTCGCATAAGCACTGGTATCATGTCCCCCTTCAGATGATATACGCAGAGAAGATTTGCCGGTCTTTACCGACTTCCCGGCTCTCTCGATCGTATGCTCCA
>JABGUO010000501.1 GCA_018646565.1 Opitutia bacterium
CGCAAAGTCTGGAATTACAAAATCTCTTTTCGAAAGTTCGAGTGCTTTTAAAATAAGTCGAAACCTATCTTCGTCATTTAATTGAAGACCACGGGCGATCTTATTCAATGTCTTGCAACCCGCAGTTCGGATGCCATTTTCTAGATCGTTAACAATGGAGGTGGAAACTCCACTTAATTTAGCAAGTTCAGGCTGGGTAAGCCCTTTTTGTTTACGAAATGACTTAAGGGATTTTCCAAGTTTTAAAATTTTGTTTTTATTATCAACCATCTGAGGTGGAAATTAGTAGTGAAGATTAGATTTCCCCAATTATTTATTTGTAGCTTAATCTTGATACAAGATTTGTGCCCGGAAAAGGATGGTTTGGTTCTGTTCGAAAGACATGTTTTCATCAATTGGGGACAATTGAAGTAGGAATTCCTTTTGATCAGTAAGAGTTGGTAATGCGGTGACATTCTCCTCCTGGAATGCAGTACTGGGTTGAAATGTACCTGGCTTGGTTGTTTCTGTTTCCGCAAATTGACCAAATTTACGAAATGATTCAATCCACGGTTCAATCAGTTTTTTATTTTGAAATGCAAAAATACTCAGTGAACCGACAATTACAATTATAGATAAATAAAGGATCCAGACGCCCTTATTCCGAGTTGGTGGTTTGTCAGGTTTGGGTCCTTGAATACTCTCGTCCCCTTCAATCCACTCCTTTCTTTCTTTTCTAACTTCAATGATCGAACCTGTAACAATCGCTAACTCATATAGAATGTACAATGGAATCGTTAAAATACAAAGGCTCACA
The DNA here is from genome assembly GCA_018646565.1 of Opitutia bacterium. Classification (GTDB taxonomy): domain Bacteria; phylum Verrucomicrobiota; class Verrucomicrobiia; order Opitutales; family Seribacteraceae; genus Seribacter. Next base: position 797 of record JABGUO010000501.1, read on the forward strand.
GGATCCCCTCCTGGGGTAATCAACGCAGCTGAAATCATCAAGATAACCAGTACCAACCTTCTGTTTTGTCTTAGTTTTGTGACATTTAAAATGCCAATTTTAATCAGTAAAATAAGCACGAGTGGAAACTGGAATGCAATGCCAACAGCAAAGGTCATCCAAATGATCGTACTGTAGTAATTCCCTGCCTCAGGCCTGTAGACATCTAGGCCGAGAACATTGAAGGAGAATTCAATGGTAAAGGCTAACGAGTAGGGAAGAATAAAAAAGTAAGTCATTGATGCCCCGGCAATAAAAAGAAATGTGGCCGCTACGCATCCAGGGAAAAAGACATGTTTTTCCTCTTTGGTTAATCCGGGCACTACAAATGAACCAACGAAGTAGAGAATAAGGGGCAGTGAAATACCGATTCCACCGAGGAAACAAATTTTCATTGCAATGAAAATTGGAGAGTAGGAACGAATGACTTGAAGTAAGTTCCGATTTTGTCCATTTGAAAAGTGTGTCAGAATCCTTGTTCTATGATGAGGATTAGCAATACCCCATTGAACCAAAGAATTTTCTCTAGCATTCCTGAGCATGCCGAGATCGACTTCTTTTTTATTTAATGGATCGATATACTCTTCAAGCCCTATGGTTTGAAGATCGATATCAATTACACCAAAATCTTCTACCGCACTTATCAGGGGCATTTGGAGTAATCTAACGGAATCCTGCATGAAAATTGCAACCCCTACACAACCAAATAGAAAAGCAAGCACCGCTTTAAAAATAACCCACCTCAGTTCTTCAAGGTGCTCAAGGAAGTGCATCTCATCCGGTTTTCCCTTACCGTCTTTCTTTTTACCTTTTAAAATTCCAGTTATACCTTCTTCTTTAAATCGGTCACCAAATGTTTTGGGTTTGTTGGAATGATTACTCATCGTGGGGTACAAAAAAAGGAATTAAATAAATAAGAAATTGAGGTAATTTATAATGCCATTAATTTTTTTCTAGTCCATTGTAAAGCGAGTACTTCGGATAGTTTGAGATGCAAGAAAAGTCATCCATTGACAAAGAGAAAAAAAAATATGATAAAACACTCTCCAAAATTTTATCAACTCACAAGTAAATTGAATTGAACTTCAAGTTGGTAAATTATCTCAGATGCTAACCAAACCTTCATACAAATGGCCCAAAAAAAGAAGTCAAAACCCGCTAAATCGAAATCATCCGCAAAAGCGTCTTCCTCAGTGAAGGCAAAAACTGCAAAAGCAAAAAGCCACAAGTATGTGTATGACTTTGGCAAAAAGACCGATGGCGATGCCACGCAGCGCGAACTTTTGGGCGGAAAAGGTGCAAACTTGGCCGAGATGGCAAAGATTGGTCTTCCAGTTCCTCCAGGCTTCACAATTTCAACCGAGGTCTGCACTTATTTTTATAAGAATAAGAAAAGCTATCCAAAAGTTTTAGATGATCAAATGAGATC
>JABGUO010000502.1 GCA_018646565.1 Opitutia bacterium
ATAAAATAATCGCGGTTTGAAATATGGACATCCCGATCAATTTTTTAATCAGATTATTCTTCGCAATCATAGCATGAAGTCCAATCAACAAGAGAACTATATAAATCAAGTAGTTCAATCTTTCGATGAGCAATTCATTGATTATACTTCCGTCTTCAAACATCGCGATATTGCCTCCAATTAAAGTCCACCCTTCAGGCGACCTTCTGTAGATAAATTAGCGTACAAAGAAAACATAATTGCCGTCACTGTGAGCCCAACCCCAATCTCCACCCCGAGCATTGCATGATACCGTGCCATTTCCCGAGAAACTGGAAGTATATTCGCCAGTTCTGCATAATCCAGAAATTCTCCTCCCAAAAACATCGAAAGAAGACCGATTCCCGCATACAGTATAATTCCCAGACCCGCCACCACGGTACACCTATCCAATGGAAAACGGGCTAATGCTGTATCCAAGTCCCAAGAAAGTGCGATCAAAATAAAACTCGCTCCCATCACCACCCCACCCTGGAATCCGCCCCCCGGACTGACATGGCCATGGGCAAGAACATAAAAAGAAAAAATTTGGATCACCGGAACCAGTAAACGTACTGTGTTCGTTACAATTAAATCGGGTTCAGCATCGACTTCAAATTCTCGCTTCCTTGGATTTTTCTTCCCCGATTTTTTCAAAATTGCCAGAACCGCCATTCCAGCAATAAAAACGACCACTGTTTCAAACATCGTATCGAATCCACGATAATCAGCTAATACTGCCGTTACCATGTTGGGAACTTCAGTATCTACTCCTGTATTGGCAATAAAATGAGAAGATACCGGAGATTGAGAAGCAGGTGAATTCGGGCTCCCCCACTCAGGGAAATCCTGAGCCGCATAGACCAGTAAAGCACCCACAATCAGAACCGGTATCAAAGAAAGGTTTTTCATTAATCAGATGACTTCCTTTTCAGGTTAAAAATGGTCGCAATCATTACCACCGTGCTAATGCCAGCCCCCACCGTTGCTTCTGTGAATGCAACATCCACTGCCCCCATTTCCGCCCATAACAAACACATTAAAAAACTATAAACTCCAAACACAACGGAAGCGGTAAGCAAATCCCTTACTCGTAATGCTACAAGGGCAACTACTACAAGCAGAAGCAAAATAAAAGTGTTAAATATCTCTAATCCCATTACTTCTTCTTGCGTTTTGCCAAATCCTTTTCCTCCAAAGGCATTTCATCATCCTCAAATGCGGCCCTCATTAATGCATGTGTACTCGTGGGACAGGTAATATAAAGAAAAAGAACAATCGCCATAATCTTCACTACCAGTAACCAACTACCCAATGAGAAATCCTCCATAGTAACCAATGCAAAACCAGCTAGCATAAGCATGGTTGATAAAGTATCCCCTTTTCCAGCCGCATGCATACGGGTGTAAAAATCTGGAAATCGAATCATACCCACTGCAGTACCTAAAAAGAAAACCAAGCCTAAAACGCCCAAGGCAAATCCAATCAATTGAAGGGGGAAAATTCCTCCACCCTTATCCACTGCCTCCGCAACCACAGGCAAAACCGCTTGTACGTGAATCATCAGGCCTCTACCTCCTTGGCTTTTTCCTTCTCTTCCATATCGCGAAGCGAGACTGTTCGGTTTAAATAACGCGAAACCACGATCGCACTCACGAAATTAAGCAACGCATAAGCGATTGCAAAATCGACAAACATATCCACCCGCCCAAATAAAGTTCCAATAATAACCAGTAAAACCGCCGTTTTCGTACCAATTACATTAACCGCAAGCATCCGATCAAAAGGAGTCGGACCCACCCAAATTCGATAAACCATCGGAATCATCATTAAAAACAGGGCAGTACCCATCACAATGGAAAACCAATCAATCATACCGCATTGACTACCCCAGGTTCAAAAACCTCCGCCACCTTTTGTTCTATTAGTCCGCTTAGAAGATCGTCCTCCAAAAACTGACTCATTACATGAATATGAAAAGTATCTCCCCGAATTAACATCGTTATTGTACCGGGAGTCAATGTGATCGAATTTGCCAAGACGAACTTGGCGAAATCTGTTTTTAAAATGGTTTTGAATGTAACCACCCGGGGGACCATCTCTACATATCCCTTGCGAGTCATCGCTAATTTAAAAACATGAACATTGGCCAAGACCACCTCCCAAGTTATCCAAGGAATGTAGCAGATAAATCTCCACGCCTCTCGCGTTCGAGCTATCAGTCCTTTCTTACGGTCATGAAAAAGCAAATCATGCGACAACCAAGTCACCACAACACAGGACACAATCCCTAGCCCCAAATGGAAAACATCAAACTTGCCCGAAAAAACAATCCAGTTCAGGAATAGTAATATAAATACAATAATTGGATACACGCTTAAAAAGTTTAATTTAAAGAGAAAAAGAGATTTTACGCTCGGTGCAACCCCGAACGGATAAAAATTCTGATTATTTCGAAAACCAACTTATTTTTAATTTTATCCTGCAAACAATAAAAATTAATACAATAGGGTACTATTTGATATCAGTCGAAAGTATGTGAAGACTTGTCAAAATATGATTTTATCTTAATTTTAAAACTATGATTATAGTATTATCCCCTGCTAAAACGCTCGACTTTGAGTCCCAGGCGGTGCATCCAACGTGTACCACACCTGATTTCCTTCCTTTCTCCCGGGATTTAGTTTCGGGTTTAAAAGAATTAAGTTCTGAAGAAATCGCAGAACTAATGGGAATTAGTACAAAACTAGCCGAATTGAATAGAGAGCGGTTTTTAAATTGGCAGCACTCCCCTACTGAAAAAAACAGTAAACAGGCCATTCTTGCTTTTAAAGGTGATGTGTATGAAGGGATGCGGGCTTGGGAGTTCAAAAAGGAAGATTTTGCCTATGCCCAGAAGAATCTTCGTGTTCTTTCGGGTCTCTACGGTCTCCTGAAACCACTCGACTTAATACAGGCACATCGTTTGGAAATGGGGACAGTATACGCCAATCCCGCGGGAAAAGACCTGTATTCCTTTTGGGGCGAGCGGTTGAACAAAAAATTGAATGAGGAGTGCAAAAGTTCCGGCTCTAAATACCTTATTAATCTAGCTTCGCAGGAATATTTCAAGGCAACCCAACCCAAAAAACTTGAAATGAAGGTTATTTCTCCGGTCTTCAAGGACGAAAAGAATGGAAAATTCAAGATCATCAGTTTCTATGCAAAGAAGGCCCGGGGAATGATGAGTTCGTACTTAATCCGTAATCAAGTGGAAACCTTGGAGGGCATTCGAGCATTCAATGATCAGGGCTATCAGTTTGAATCTTCGGAATCGACCAACCTTCAACCCGTTTTTCTTCGTTCCGAGAAGAATCGTATTGCGGCCTAAGTCTGAATATACAATTGTGCTGTAATGTCCGTGCTTGCCCGCGTTTGTTGCATTTTTACACTTGTAATTAATCCTACTTTTTTTGGTTTTGCCAATCGAGAGGATTCGCAATCGTTCAAGGTCGTTGTTTATAATGTGGAAAACCTTTTCGATGCGGATGATGTGTCGCTATACGATGATTACAGAATGGGGATGTATGGAATTAACGAACTTGAAAATAAACTGGATGCAATCGTTTCGGTACTAAAGAAAATTGGTGGTGAATCTGGTCCGGACATTGTTCTTCTTCAGGAAATTGAAGTCGACCGAACACCGAAAAAAAATCGTTCGGCCACCGAGGAATTACTCCGTGAATTAAAATTGCACGGTCTTGGGCCTTATGAATATCGACTGGGATATGATCCCAAAAATTCACCCGATTCATGGCCTTCAGTTCATTGCCTGACTCTGTCTAAATTCCCGATTACCGAG
>JABGUO010000503.1 GCA_018646565.1 Opitutia bacterium
GAGGTCTTGGAGGATGGCATTCAACTTGATTTACCAATTACTGATACCATCGAGAATTATTTATTGAAATTTTTGCGGGAATTAGCCCGTGAAAATTTAATGTCACGCCTCTTTACCCTTGCGGAACAAGCAGAGTTAAATTGTGAGAATGTAAGAATTGGAAACCAAAGAAGTCGTTGGGGCTCTTGTTCGGCGAGGAGTACGATCTCATTAAATTGGAGATTGATTTTGTTACCACACGAAATCGCAAATTATGTTATTTTTCATGAACTTGCTCACTTAAAATACCTAAATCATTCCCCTCAGTTTTGGGAATATTTGGAGTATATATGCCCGAATTCAAGAGTGTATGATAAGGAATTACTTAAAGCGGGGAAAAACGTGATTCGGTTGGGGCACATCGATTAGCAGTGAACTGCCGAACTGATCTATCTTACTCGACCTAATTCCCAAGCTGTTTTCCCGCCCAATGATCGTAGAAAGGGGAGGGCATCCCCAGTTTCTTCGGCTACATCAACTGGAGTAATACCATCTGGGCCGTAACGGGAATTAACATCCAAGTTGTAGGATAATGCTTTTTGAACAAGGCTTCTTTTTCCAGAGAATGCAGCCCCATGCATCAAATTATATCCATCTTTGGCAGAAATATGAGGATTGGCATTTTGTGAGAGTAGGAATTCGACGATTTCTTCTTTGCCCGAAACCATTGCCACTAACAGGGGAGTGGCACCAAAGGCATCTTTTACATTGATCGAGTAACCATTATTAAGAAGCTTTTTAACCTGCTTAATATCGCCTAAACCAGCGGCCACATGTAATGGATTTTGGTTATCAACTCCAATTTCTTCAAGTAAAGAAACAATTCCTTCATGTCCACCGGCAGCAGCCAGGTCGATGAAGTTGGTACCGTGAATGTCCTTCGCATGCGGGTCGGCTGAAAGGGCAAATAAAATCTCGAGCATCTCTTTTTCTCCACGAAGTGCCGCAGTCATGCCAGGTGTTTCTCCTTCATCTGTCTTGGCATCCACTTCTGCACCATCTTCGAGGAGTAATTCAAGGACTTGAATATTTCTTCCCCAGGCGGCGCTATGCAGGGGGGTGGATTGATGCCTTCCACGTATATTCGGATTTCCACCATTGTTGAGTAGGTAATCTACAATTCGAGCATTTCCTTTGTATGCAGCATAATGAATAGGGCTGTGGCCAAAACGGTCGGTTGCATTAATTAATGAACCTTTTTGTACCGCTTGGATTACTAAGTTGAGGTCATTTTGAGCAATTGCCTGAAAAATAGATTGATTGGTTTGGTCAATTATCGCCTGACCCGCATGATTGAAGATGACTTCCCATCCCGAACGGTTTGCATCCAATAATTTGACATGGGTGATTAACTCACCGTCGATTACTTTACTCGAGATTCGGCTAAAGTCATCGGCGATATTTAAAAGTTTTAATTGAGGATAGCTTAGTGACGAGTGTGTACGAATTGATTGATTTGCCTGAACCACATTGAGGTCGAGAGCAAAGGAATGTTGATTGAGAAATCTTTTCCGGTTTTTTGAAAGCGGTACTATTGGTTTACTTTTTTCAATTTCACGAAGGTAGTTAATACTGGTAAGCCAAAACTGATCTAACTGGTCGACGAGGTGGAGTTGATTAATGTTTAGTAGTGAGCGTATTGAATTAGATGAATTAAGTCCGGATAACAGCTGCTTAAGTGCAACTTGTTGATCGATCCCCATTCCAAAAAGTAATACCGGAGAAATTGCGGGAGATAATTCTCCCTTCGGACTGTATTTAATTTGTTTGTTAAAGTGCCCTCCGGCGAAGATGAAATCTCCATTTGGGGTGGTGAGGAGTTCAGTCGGAGTGGAATTGAATCCAGGAAGTTTAACCTCTTTATTAATTTTTCCCTCACTCAGGATTTGTAGTAATTGATCTACTGCAAATGTGGCTGCCTGCTGGACTTGCTTGGTAGGAATGCTGAGACGAACAACGAGAGGAGAATCACCAGGAACTTGATCAAGCATTCCGATTTCTCGGATCGGTTTAGAATGATCATTGGTTACTGTTGAATACTCTTGAGTGGTGATCTTAAGGGAGTCTTTGTTTGAAATTATGTGCAAGCCAAACTGCCTGGTAAAAAAGGGATCCAATAAAGGAAGTAACTTTTTCCATTGATCATCAGGCCAGTTTTCTTGGACCACATTTGCCAATCCAGACCCATCCAGATAAAGGGAGATTTCACTTGGACGGGAGAAGTGTTTAGTAAGAGATTCAGGAAATTGATCCTCTTTGTTTTTGTTCGAAATCGATCGTGAAAGCTTATCTAGTTCAATATTGGAAGAATCCGAGTCACGAATGATCGGACCCACGCCGACGATGTAAAATACTTTACCCTTTCGTCCAAATTCGATCGGGAGTCCATTTTTTCGATATCGTATGCTTTTTCCCTTCCGTTTCTTAAAATCCATAGATTCTGCGAAATTTGCAATAAATTGATCTGCTTTTTTGGTGTCTCCAACGCTGGATACCAGTCCAAAGGAGAGGGGGTTCTTTTTAGAAGGGGTTGTACGAACAAAAAACTGAACGGGGATACCGAAGTTAAATCCATGATGTTCGCCCTCAAGTATAAGACTTTTTAATTGTGGTGTTGAAAGGCTTAATACATCGATGATTGGAGCCCATACTGGACTTTTTCTCATTTTTGATTTATTTAAAATTGCCTCTATATCAACAGAAAATACAAGAAATGAATCTTTCGGTACCTGACTGATGGAAGCGGGCAGTGCATTTAAAGGACGAGCAGAATATATAACGCTTCCTAAGAAAAAGAGGGTTACAAATATGCGTTTTAATAAAATGGAAATTGTCATAGACATAACTTCAAAGTACTTTGCGTTACGAAAGGGTCAAATTATCTTTCCATTTTTCTAATTGTTATTTTCAATGATCAAAATTTTATATTTATGTTTACCGGAATAGTAGAAAATGTCGGGCGGGTAATTTCGTTCGAAGAAAAAAAAGAATCTTGGCTTCTTAAGCTTGATATTCCATTTGATGGATCGGATGGGATGGAGGCAGGTGCTAGTCTTTCTGTAAACGGTTGCTGTTTAACCTTTCGTGAAGATTCGAGCGGTTTAGGATCCTTTGATTTATTAGACGAAACTTTGGAAAGAACGAACCTCGGTAATTTGCAGGATGGCCATCTCGTAAACTTGGAACGTTCAATGCCAGCCAATGGTCGGGTGGGTGGACATTTTGTGACCGGCCATATTGATGCGTGTGGAGAGATTGAAATTTTTGAAGAACGTGGAAAAAACTTATACCTCCAAATCAAAGTGCCTACCACTCACAAACAGTATTTAGTGGATAAGGGATGTATTGCGGTAGACGGATGTTCTCTCACTGTTTGTGATGTAACGGGAGATTCTTTCGCTGTTTGGTTGATTCCACACACTCTTGGAAAGACAAATTTAATGAGTCGTCAACCTGGAGATCGGCTTAACCTTGAATTTGATTTACTCGCCAAGTATGTGGAGAAACTTGCTGCATCTTCAATCGAGCAATTATCTTGATGGATATTCCAGAAGCCAGTTTTGCTTTGCTTGAAGAACTTAAGCGTATGCGCGAAGAAGGAGTGCGTGAAATTTATCTTGAGGAGGAGACACTCATGCATTTGCAAAAGAAGTTGGAACCGCTGATAGCAGAACGTCCAGCTTCTCCTGTGATTAAGCCTCCGCAAAAAAAAGCAGTGGATGTACCTACTTCCCGTATCAATCCCGTTAGACAGGAATCCACTTCGGTGGGTACCGCTGAATCCACTCCGTCTATTATCTCACAATCTCCCCCGAAAACGATTACGGTAGAGGGTGCAGGTGTGTCAGAAGATAATGACGCAAAGTTTGCAACCCCGCCAATCCTTACATTACCCGAGGGTGATAAAAGAACAAAATGGAAATGGTTAGAAAAAGAAGTCAATAATTGTTCAATTTCAAATGCTGAGATTAATCCTGATGGTCAAATAATTTTTGGGAGGGGCGACCTTGATGCAGAATTATTTTTTTGTGGAGAATCTCCAAACGATGAGGATGAAAAGGCAGGTTCTGCGTTTGGAGGACCTGCGGGGGAATTACTGGGTAAAATTATAGAAGTGATGGGTTTTCCGGTGCCTTCTGTTTATATTTCTAATATTTTACATTGGAAGCCTAAGCATGACCTTGCTTTTGGACATCGTCCACCCAGTCAAGCTGAACTTCAATTTGCGATGCCCTATCTAAAAGCTCAATTAGAGATTGTTCAGCCCAAAGTAATTATTTCTCTCGGTAAAATCGCAACAGATGGATTTCTTGGTTTTGACTCAAAAAGAAGATTGGGGGATGTTCGTGGAAATTGGAATGAATATGAAGGTACCCCCCTTATGGTAACCTATCACCCTTCTTACCTACTTCACAATCCAAGTAAATCGGGAAAAAGAAAAGTATGGGAGGATATGTTAAAAGTGATGGAAAAGGTGGAAGTTTCGATAAGTGAAAAACAACAGGGTTTTTTCCTTTAATTAATCGAAGTTCAGATTTTTTAATGTCTTTTCGCAAAGCTCTATTGGTCATGGGGGGAGAACCGCCCTCAGAAGAAAGTCTACTTTGGCGCCGGGAGGAGGCAGATATTTCTATCGCGGTTGACGCCGGATGGTTATCCTTTCGTCATGCGGATATTTTCCCCGATGTGTTAATCGGGGATTTGGATAGTTGGGGAGGGGAGGAGAGTAGAGATGATATTCCAAAGGAGGTCGAATTCATCGAGGTAAATGAGCAGGATAGTACTGATTTTCAAAAAGCACTCGATTACCTGAAAAAATATCCGAATATAACGGAAATTATTATTCTTGGTGGATTAGGGATGCGTACTGATCATTTATTCACCAACTTTCTAATCGCTTGTTCCGTAGACTCTGACCTAGTCATTATTTTTGACTCTGAAAAAGAGTGGATTCGTCGGGTAACTTCAAATACAAAATTAAAGATTATTGGACAAGAAGGGGCGACAGTTAGTCTGCTACCCATTACTTGTTGCAACTCAGTAAAAACTGCCGGGCTGAAGTGGGAAATTGAAAACCAAGTGCTCTCTGGCGTGCAATCATTTAGTCAAAGTAATCTGTGTATTTCGAATGAGGCTTGGATTTCCGTTGAGTCAGGAAGTTTATTGGTAATTTTACAAAAATAATATCTCCTTTTCTTTCAAGCTTGTAGCCTTTTTCAATTGTCATCCTGTAGCATGAGAGTGAGGTTAGAAACTGTCCACTGATCTACATTTCCGACCCTGCACAAAAAAGCCCTCTGGAAAGAGGGCTTTTTTTGTAAAGTTAAAGTGGAAACTACTTGTATTGGGGAAGGAGATTTTGATCCATCGCTGCTTTGAAGTATTTCTCAGGATCCTTTTTCCAACGACGTTGAGCGCTAGATGACCATAAATAGATTGTTTTTCCTTTGTATTCAACTGTTTTGGAATTTGGATTGATTACACGCTCCGGGTAAATGGGACAAAACTTTTGATCGAGCAACTTTACTTTATCTACTCCCAGTTTCTTTTGTTCGTCTGAACTGAAGAGCTTTGCTAGTACAGGTAGGGCTTTTATGTAGTATGCTTGGTTCGAGTCAAAGGCCTTGACGCAGGAACCACAGCAAAAATAAACCTTTTTTCCAAGAACTTCCGAAAATTCTTCGGTATCAATTTCATCTCCTGCCATGAGAGCACAAGTTTCTTGTTCAGCAAAGAGGCTGTTCGCGAGGAAAAGGGCAATAAGTAGAGTTGTAATATTTTTCATATACTTAACTAATGTCCTAAAAGTGAAATTTTATCAAGACTTTCGGAAGGTTTTCCCAAAAATATTAGATTAATCAATTTGACCTTTTGATGAAAATACTTGTGCATTAATACTGTTACCCATTTTGTAATGAATTCGGAGGATATAGAAAAGTATAGTGCAAAACTGTCGAAGTTAAGTCTTGAGATTGAGGATTACCTCAAGAAGAGTGAGGATTCTGCTGCCGCGGTCGAACCCGATAATGCACTGGGTCGCTTATCTCGTATGGAAGCGATGCAAGATCAACAGATGGTGTTGGAGTTAAGAAGGCGTAAAAAGAGGCAACTGTTGGATGTGGGAAATGCAATAAAGCGGATAGAACAGGAGTGTTTTGGATCCTGTATGTTTTGTGGTCAATCGATTTCACCGGATCGACTTGATGCCTTTCCGGAAGTTCAAACATGTGTGAATTGTGCGTAAATATTTAATTCTATAAAGGATTATAAACTAATTCTTTATTTTCTATTTGTTTCAATTAATTCCATTTTTTTGTGATTACAACTGACTTGGAGGGCATGGTTGATTACAGGCTCTTCATATCTATCACAAAACGGTATTTCACATCACTCTTCACTAGTCTTTTATAGGCAGCATTAATGTCGTTCATTTGAATCATTTCTACTTCTGAGACAATTTGTTTTTCTCCACAAAAGTTCAACATCTCCTGTGTTTCTTTAATTCCGCCAATTAAGGAGCCAGCTAAGGTTTTTCTACCAAAAACAAGTTGTCCTACATTAATACTGAAAGTTTCTGGCGCACCCACTACGCACATAGTTCCATCTACCTTTAATAAATCCATGTAGGGATCAAAGGAATGATTTACGGGAATCGTATTGAGAATGAAATCAAATTGTCCCAGTTCTTTTTCCATCGCATCTGGGTCCGTTGAAATTAAAACCTCATCAGCACCCAAACTTTTTGCATCAGTTCCTTTTCCAGGCGAGGTTGTTATCATCACAGTATGGGCGCCAAGAGCATGGGAAAATTTCACCCCCATGTGGCCCAACCCTCCAAGGCCCACGATGCCTACTTTCTTGTCCGGGCCCACGTTCCAATGCTTTAATGGGGAATAAGTAGTGATACCCGCACAGAGGAGGGGTGCAGTTGCTTTTAACTCAAGGCTGTTGGGCATGGATAATATAAAGCTTTCATCGGCGACAATACTTTTTGAATATCCCCCAAATGTAAATCCGCCTGGATCCTCAGTTGGGCTATTGTATGTCGCCGTAAATCCATTCAAGCAATATTGTTCCTCTCCACTGATACAAGATTGGCACTCTCCGCAGGATTTAACCATGCATCCAATCGCGGCAACATCGCCGACTTTAAATTGTTTCACATCAGTTCCAACCTCTGAGACCCGTCCCACAATCTCGTGGCCAGGCACGACAGGGTATTCGCTCATGCCCCAATCATTGTTTACAAAATGAAGATCGGTGTGACATACACCACAGTAATCGATTTCAATTTGTACATCATTGGGTGCAACTAAACGACGTTGAATGGGATAGGATTCTAAAGGAGATTTTGCATTGTGAGATGCGTATGCGTCTACTGTTTTCATAATCTAAATTTATACATTTTAAAATGTTGTAGTGTTTAATTTTGGAGTATCAATATTCGAAGTTAAATTCTGAGACTTTGCAATACAAGTCTCGTATGGGATTGATCAAATGAGTCATTCTCAATTCCAACACTTGACCTTAATCTATTCCCTCAGTCATAATTATAGGATGAAAAAAATGATTATTTGTATATTTATCTTTTGGGGAATTGCGGGATGTAGTCAACAGGAGGATGTAATTCCGTCCTTTCCACAAATCGATAATCCTCTCGACCGGGAAGACAAACTAAAATCAACAATTAAGGAGGCAACCGATTTTGAAGAAATTAATATTACCATCGAGAATGAAATAGAGATACTGAGACTTTCGACTAATGGAGAACGATACAACGGTTGGATCAAAAAAAGTTATGAAAATGGAAAGCTTGGATATCTTTTTCATTCCCAAAATGGAATACAGGATGGATTATATACCGCATGGTATAGAAATGGAAAGAAGATGGTCGAGCGGACTTGGAAGAATGGAATGCGGGATGGCCCCTTTAAGTTATGGACAGAGGCAGGAGTTTTAGTCTCTCGTGGATTTAATCATAATAATTTGAGGCATGGGCTTTTCGAAGAGTTTTATGCGGCCGGTAAAATAAAATCCAAGGTCGAATACAGTAAAGGAGGAGTACAGACTTTTTTAAGATGGAAACCAGACGGTACAAGATGCCCAGACACCCTCGTTAAGGACGGAACTGGTTTAGTGTTTCATTACAAAGAGGATGGCACAGTTGATTCAAATGAATCTTATTTAGATGGTAAGCATGATTACGGATATCCTTCAGATATAATTGAAACTTCCTTGAATGCGGAAGATGAAGATAGTAATCCGATTGATTTAAATACTTCCCACGCTGAAGTGTCTGAGGATGAAATACCCGTGAACGAGTAAAATCATTCGGACACTTTTATTTTCTCTTTTTATCAAGAACCGGATCAAACCAAGCCGGAATAATTTCTAAATCCGCTTTCTCACCGATACAGTAAACAACATCACCCACTTCTAAAACCGTATCCGCTAATCGGTGTAAAATAAGTTCTTCTTCCCTCTTAATTGCGATCACTAATACACCTGTTTTTTCAGCAATTTTAAGTTCTTTGGGGGACTTCGATTCTGCTCTGCTTCCAGCAATGAGCAGAATATTCTCAACGGTTAAGTCCTTCAGTTCTTCGTGGTCACGCATCGGAAGTGCGTCCTCTTTGAATTCCCGGTCTGAATGCATGGTTTGTGAACGGGCATGATCAATTTCGCGGATAATTAAATTTCGGGGAACTTCCAACTTTCTTAGAACACGGGAGAGAACTTCTAATCCCCCCTCGACCTCGCAGGCAACTACACCAGCGGGATTGAATTTGTTAAAATCTTCTACCCCTATCATGTATTGCGTTCGCACAAAGATTGGAACATTCACTTGCAGTCGATCAATTGTCGCTAATACCCGTTCGGTTGCTCCATGATCGTTAATCATAACCACAACAGCACGTGCAGATTCAAGGTGAGCATGCCCAAGTGCTTCCTCACTGGTTGCATCGGCGTAATAGACAGGATCTCCCCGCCCCCGTCCTCGCGAGACATTATCGGAGTTCATTTCCAAAACAACTGTTTCGATTGATAATGTTCGCAGGCTTGCTGTCAAAAGTTCCCCCGAAATTCCATATCCGATGATAATGACATGGTCATTGTGACCCACTGTTTTCTGCTCTAAATCTTCCGCACTCTTGGTTCGCAATAATTTCGCAAGTGGATCGAGGACCCTTTCTCCTGCAGTGAAATGGGGAGCCTTATATACAATTAAAGGAGTAAGGAACATACTGAGGATTCCCGCATTTAAAAGCGGTGCAATTTCATCGCTTGAAAGAACATCTTCTTGAATTGCTAATTGGATTAAGACAAAGCCAAATTCACCGAACTGAGCCAAGCCTACTCCAGCCAGCCAAGCTGCTCTTGGGGGGAAACGCATAAACATGGCAGCGAGGGAAGCGATGAGTCCTTTACCAAAAAGAAAAGCAAGCAAGAGGAGAAGAACTTCACCCGTGTAATCAAACAATACATCAAAATCAAAAAACATTCCAATGGATACAAAAAAGAAACTCACAAAGACATCCTTGAGCGGTAGAATATCCCCCATGGCTCGATGCCGAAAGTCAGTGTCTGCAACAATCATGCCAGCAAGGAAAGCACCAAGGGCAAGGGAAAGCCCAGTCAATGAAGTGAGGTAGGCAGTTCCAATACATAGGCTGAGGACAGTG
This sequence comes from Opitutia bacterium, assembly GCA_018646565.1. Lineage (GTDB taxonomy): Bacteria > Verrucomicrobiota > Verrucomicrobiia > Opitutales > Seribacteraceae > Seribacter. Next base: position 9,723 of record JABGUO010000503.1, read on the forward strand.
AGAATGAACACCTCACTACTTCGACTTGCATCCACCCATTTGAAAACTAAGGGAACCAATTTACGGGAACATACGAAAAGAGCAGTTACCATTAAAACTGCTTGTGCCATCGCCAACCCAATTTCTTTCCATACATACAAATTTTCCAAGCCCTGAGAGAGTAGGGGAATAATTAAGACCATTGGAACAATGCAAAGGTCTTGAAATATAAGGGTCCCCACAATGAATCGACCATGGGGAGCATCTAATTCATTTCTTTCATTAAGTGTGCGCAAAACCAAAGCGGTACTCGACAAGGCAAAGACAAACCCATACACGATTGCTTCTGGTAGCGGGCGATTTAATGAGAGGGCAACAAATGTTGTAATAGAGGCAGTTGCACCCACTTGTAATAGTCCACCCAATGCAACCTGTCTGAAAATATGTTTTAGTCGACCGAGGGAGAATTCTAGTCCGATAGTAAATAATAGGAAAACCACACCTACTTCGGCAATCACTTCGATAGTTTCTGAGTCATTGGCCAAAGAAAGTCCGTGCGGCCCGACCAATGCACCTGTTAGCACTAAACCTGCGACAACTGGTAGTTTAAAACGACCAAGCACAAGAGTCACAATTATGCTTACTGTTGCAATAAGGGTTATTTCTTCAAGAAAATGCATTGATTATATCTGTTATGATTAAAAAGCGTATTATTAAGCGTATCTTTACTTGTTGCTTTTTTTGGGCATGAGCTCAAACAATATTGAATTTTATTTGTGCAGTTAGATTGACTATTTTCCTCGAGCGCTTCTAGCATCATTTCGTGAAGTTATACTCCTATTATTTTCAAAGTTTAATTGTGGCTTTATGCAGTCAATGGGCAAGTGGTGAACAATACCCTAATTTTGATGATCGTTCGGTGGTTACAAAAATTATCTCCAATGCATTGGTTGGGGAGTGGGATGAATTCAATAACAAGTCTTTACCTTTTGCCGAGTTTAGGCAAAAGCAAGGACTTCAATACGAAAGGGCAGGTACCCAGCCATACTCTGGTTTTTACGTACAGTTGGACGGAAACAAAAGAATACGCATTCTGAGGCATTTTCAGGAAGGGGTGATGGACGGGCCTGTTGTTAGTTGGCGAGAAAATGGGCTTAAATTTCATCAGGGCAATTATTCGCTAGGTAAAATAGACGGAATACAAAGTTCTTGGTCAGAAAATAATATAAAAATATTGGAGC
>JABGUO010000504.1 GCA_018646565.1 Opitutia bacterium
AGATCACTTGTAGCAAATCGGCCACCTTCTAATGGAACGAGTGGACGTAGATCGGGTGGAATAACAGGAATACTATCTAAAACCATCCATTCAGGTGACGCACCAGAGTGTAGAAAACCTTGAGTAACTTTTAATCTACTAGAAAGCTTTTTCTTAATTTGCTTCGACTTGGTGTCATGCATTTGATCATAAAGGTCCTCTAATTCTGCTTCTAAGTCTATGCGACCTAAGACATCACGAACCGCTTCAGCGCCCATTTTCGCCTCGAACTCGTCTCCGAACTCATCTTGGGCTTCTCGGAATTCCTTGTCGGAGAGCAATTGTTTTTCTTCCAAAGGAGTACTACCGGGATCGGTCACCATATACTGTTCATAGTAAAGAACTCTTTCTAAACTCTTAGCTGTCATGTTGAGCATTAATCCCAACCTGCTTGGCATACTTTTAAGGAACCAAATGTGGGAAACAGGAACTGCTAATTCTATGTGCCCCATGCGGTCACGGCGAACTCGTGAAACGGTAACTTCCACTCCACAACGATCACAAACTACACCTTTGTACTTGATGCGCTTGTATTTACCACATGCACATTCATAATCCCGGACAGGACCAAAAATTTTCTGACAAAACAATCCACCTGGCTCAGGCTTAAATGTTCTGTAATTAATTGTTTCCGGATTTTTTACTTCTCCTTTAGACCAAGATCTTATTACATCTGGAGAGGCTACTGTTATGGAAACCCGATCCATGGGTCCAACTTCCACACCTAGTGCTTCATTTACTGCTTCAACGCTCATGATTTACCTTTTTGAGGGGTTATTTAAAATATTTATTTTATAGGGAATCTTCGCCTAAAACTCGTATATCTAGGCAAAGACTTTGCATTTCCTTCATCAGCACATTAAAAGACTGAGGAGTTCCGGCCTGAAGAGAGTTGTCACCCTTCACGAGATTCTCGTAAATCTTTGTACGTCCGGCGACATCATCAGACTTCACGGTGAGGATTTCCTGCAGGGTATATGCAGCACCGTATGCTTCCAATGCCCAAACTTCCATTTCTCCAAATCGCTGTCCGCCGTATTGAGCTTTACCACCGAGAGGTTGCTGGGTAATTAAGCTGTATGGACCAACTGCACGTGCGTGAATCTTACTTGATACTAAGTGATTCAATTTGAGCATGTACATGTAACCCACTACGATTTTTTGATAAAAAGCTTCTCCTGTACAACCATCATACAATACAGTCTTTCCCGTTTCTGGCAGATTTGCTTCTTTTAGGTAATCTCGGATTCTATCTTCAGAAATACCATCAAATATTGGAGTAGCTACCTTAAAGCCAAGTTTATTACAGGCCCAACCTAAATGGGTTTCCAAAACCTGTCCTACATTCATCCGACTAGGAACACCTAAGGGATTTAAGCAAATTTGGATTGGAGTACCGTCAGGAAGAAATGGCATGTCTTCCTCAGCAACAATTTTTGCCACCACACCTTTGTTACCATGTCTACCTGCCATTTTGTCACCCACTCGCATTTTTTGCTTTTTGGCAACAAATACCCGTACATTTTTGATCGCTCCCTGATCAATCGAGTCACCTTGTTCTATTGACTCAATCTTACGATCACGGTCATCCTCTAAATCGTTGAATTTAGATTCGTAACTTTCAATTATTTCAAAAACTTTAATTCGAACAGGGGAAGGCGGAATATCGATGTAACGATGAACCGAAGATAACCTTCTTAGTAATGTCTTAGTAATCTTGCGATTAGAAGGAATTATTATGTCACCAGTTTCAGAGTTTGTAACATTTAATGGAATTTTTTCGCCCAAAAGAATGTTGGAGAGTGATTCCGTTAATTGTGAACGAAGGCTCTCAGTTTGGTTTCTGTAATCTTCTTTTATTTGCTTACTTTGACGGCGAAGGTCTGAAGGGGAAAGCTTTTCCTGCTCCGCATCGGTTCGACTTGAAACCTTTACATCCATAACGATACCTTGTGTACCTGATGGAACCTTAAGGGAACTATCTTTTACATCCGCCGCTTTTTCACCAAATATGGCCCGCAATAATTTTTCTTCTGGCGCTAAATCTGTTTCACTTTTAGGCGTAATTTTACCGACGAGAATGTCACTGGGGCGTACTTCTGCACCAATGCGAACTACACCAAGATGATCAAGATTACGTAATGCTTCCTCTCCTGCGTTTGGTATATCCCTAGTAATTTCTTCCGGTCCGAGTTTTGTATCCCGTGCCGTGACCTCAAACTCTTCAATGTGAATGGATGTATAGATGTCATCCTTGATCATTTTTTCAGAGATTAAAATTGCATCTTCAAAATTATATCCCTTCCAAGGCATGAAGGCTACGAGTATATTACGACCAATCGCCAATTCCCCATTATCGGTGCAAGCTCCGTCCGCAAGGGCATCGCCAATCTTAACTTTGTTGCCTCTCCGAACTATAGGTTTTTGATTGAAGCATGTTCCAGCATTGGAGCGTAAAAACTTTCTTAAATCGTAGCAATAAATGCCTCTCTTGTGGTCGCTTTTGGGCTCCTTGAGAAAACGTGGTGGAAGAATACCATCATCTGTTACAACGATTCTGTTTCCATCAGCAAGCGCGACAACACCTTCAGATTCTGATACTGTTACAGTTTTAGAATCTTCTGCGACCTTCTTTTCAATGCCTGTACCAACCAATGGCGAATCAGACTGAAGTAATGGTACTGCTTGTCGTTGCATGTTAGCTCCCATCAAGGCTCGATTCGCATCATCATGCTCTAGAAATGGAATTAAACCGGCAGCAACAGATACTACTTGTTTGGGTGAAACATCCATGAATTCTACCTGATTGGCATCGTATTCACTAACTTGATCTCGAGCACGGCAGGTGGCACGACCAATGATTTTATTAGAGGATTTGTCTAACTCAGTGTTAGCCTGGGCAATTAAATACTTTTCTTCCGCGAAAGCATTGAGATCAATGACACCGTTTATTAACGACTTTGAATGAATGAAATTTGCCTGTTTTAAAACAACTCCCTCTAATTCTTTTACAAATTTAATTTTCGGAACATTTAATATCTCTGCTAGTGCAGGAATTGATTCAGTTCCCCCCTTTTGCGTGAACACAATGATGTCATTTTTAGCGATTTTCTCATTGGAGAGAA
>JABGUO010000505.1 GCA_018646565.1 Opitutia bacterium
AAGAGCTATCGGAATAATGGGAACGGTTCAAAAATACGAAAAAGTTCCAGTTAATCATACTCGAGACAAAGAGATGGAGATGGTAATTGAAAAACTGCAAGAGAGTAATGAAGGCACTCCCAGCATTGCAATGATAGCAAATCAGTATGGCCTGTCACATCGCCAATTAAATCGGAGATTCAAAGAAGTAACCGGACTTACCCCTCAACAATTCTCCGTTCAAATCCGCATTGAAAAGGCCTGTAAATCACTCAAGGAATCGAACCGAAGCCTAACTGATATTGGTTACGAATTAGGGTTTTGTGATCAGAGTGCTTTCACTGCACAATTTCGTAAAAGGATGAGTATGACACCGAGGCAGTATCGTAAGCAATACAGTTAAAACTCCTCACTTTTTCTTAGGCTGACCACTCTTCCAAATCTTTATATCGTTGATATCATTTTGGGATCTAGGTCCTTTTGTACTTCTTCCCCGCTTGATATCTTTTTCAAGCAGGGCAAGTAGCGAAAGAACCATTTCAGGTTTTTCCTTATATAGATTCTTTTTTTCACCCAGATCCGTCGACATGTTATACAATTGGCCGAGTGGAGACCCGGCAGGTGCCTGCCTTTCGTTAGGAGAAGTCCAACCCCCAGATGCCTTTGCAAGTAAGAGTTTCCATGGTCCCTGCCGATAAGCAAAGTGACCGCTTATGGAATGATGAATCACGCCATTTCGAGTCGATACAATCTTCTTCCCGTAAAGCGCAGGTAGAAAACTTACGCTGTCTTCCGCCCCATTTTGAGGCAATTCTTGTCCCAATAGATCGGACATAGTAGAAAAGAGATCAGTGAGGCAGATCAATTGATCCGATTCTGAACCCGGCTTCACCTTTCCGGGCCATTTCACGATAAATGGAATCCTATGTCCACCATCCCAAAGATCCGCTTTCGATCCGCGGAGATCGGCACTCACCACATGGCCCTGCTCAGCAAGTTTGTTAATTCCTGCTGCCTTCGAGCAACCATTATCACTGGTGAATATAATCATGGTATTCTGATCCGCATTGATTCGTTTAAGTGCAGATTGTATTTCCCCCACCACATTTTCAGTCTGCATGACAAAATCTCCATATGCTCCCAAACCACTCTTCCCCTCCCATTCGGGAGTGGGAACGATCGGGGTATGGGGAGAGCCAAGAGGCACATAAAGGAAAAACGGTTTCTTCGAATCTTTTCGCGATTCGATATAATCAACGGATTTGCGAGTTAAACGGGGGAGCATGTTGATTACGGGGTCATGAGCTATCACCTTATTATTCTCAATGACAGCTTCCATATTACGGGCATGATGAAATCCATGAAAATAATCAAATCCCCGATGAATGGGTCCATCTGGAATCTTAGCTCCGACGGGTGGGCTTTTGTATTTCGCCCGGGAATATTCTTCTTCGTTTTGAGGATCCAAATATTTAAAATTGAGATGCCACTTCCCGATGATTGCAGTGTCATATCCATTCTTTTTCAAAAAACCAGGTACCGTTGGACGGTCTTTTGTAATCAGACAGGGAGCAAAGCCTTGAACAACTCCGGACTGGAGGCTCGTACGCCAACTGTATCGACCAGTTAAAACTCCGTAACGGGTGGGAGTACAGACTGAGGATCCAGAATGTGCATCTGTGAAAACCATGCCCTGAGCAGCAAGCTTATCCACATGAGGGGTCGGTATTTTACCCTTTTGCGGATTTAAACACTCAATATCCCCATACCCAAGGTCATCGCAAATTATGTATATTATGTTCGGTTTTTCTGCCCATAATGTGGAAAGGCTGAATAATGTAAGCAGGGCGTATAATTTCTTGTGCATAATCTAAGTACTGCTAAAAACTGAATCTTTGGACAAATTCAAAATAAGGTTGTCCTTAAATTAAGGTGTTGAAGAAAGCTTGGTGCTTGCGAACAATTTGGAGGATGTTTTAGTTATCCCTTTCACCTCAAACACATGCGACACCTCTCCATAAGCTCAAAACTTTTCTCAAACAACCGCAAAAAACTTTGTGGCAAATTACCCGATAAAGCAATTGCAGTTGCAAACGCGAATGATGTGCTGCCCACAAATGCAGACGGCACACTTCCACTCCATCCCAATTCCGATCTCTTTTACCTTTCGGGCATTGAACAGGAAGAAAGCTTACTCGTTCTGTTCCCAGATTGTTCCAACCCCAAGCATCGGGAAATTTTGTTCGTTCGTCAACCAAGCGAACATTTAAAAATTTGGGAAGGTTATAAACACAGCAAAGAAGACGCACAAAAAATTTCAGGCATACAGACCGTTTATTGGATCCAAGATTTCGACAATATTTTTCAACTTCTTGCGGCAGAGGCCGAAGTTTTTTATCTTAATGAAAACGAACACAGCCGTGCAGCCAATGAAGTGGAAACGAGGGAACAACGGTTTAACCGAAAAGTTCTCAAAGATTACCCTCTTCATAAAATTGAACGCTTGGCCCCATATCTGCACGACCTGCGCTTTTGTAAAAGTGCAGAGGAAATCAAATTGATCAAAACAGCAATCGATGTAACCAGCCGTGGTTTCAGCAAAGTTCTTCGTAGGATCAAGCCCGGTATTACTGAGTACGAAATCGAAGCGGAATGGGCGAAGGAATTCATTCGTCGAAGAAGCAAATTTGCCTACACCCCAATCATCGCATCCGGAACCAATGCCTGTGTTTTGCACTATTTACAGAATGACCAAACCTGCAGAAAGGGACAACTTCTCCTTATGGATGTTGGTGCCTGCTATGCTAATTACAATGCCGACCTTACCCGCACTATTCCAGTAAGCGGTAAATTCTCACGTCGGCAAAAGCAGGTCTATAATGCAGTTTTGCGAGTTCTACGTCAGTGCATTAATAATGCTACGATTGGAAAACCCCTCAAAGAATGGCAAAATGATTCTCATGACATGATGACCGAAGAAATGCTTCGTCTCAATCTCATAACAAACGCACAAGTCAAAAAACAGGACCCCGATCAACCAGCCTGCAGAAAATTCTACATGCATGGATTAGGGCATTCTCTTGGCCTCGACGTTCACGATGTATCAAATGGTCAGCCAGTCTTCCGGGAAAACTCGGTCTTTACCGTGGAACCCGGAATTTATTTACCGGAAGAAGGGTTTGGAGTTCGCCTGGAAGATAATATTCAAATTACAAAAAATGGACCCGTTAATCTGATGTCCAAAATTCCTATCGAGGCTGAAGAGATCGAACAGATAATGAATCGTTAGGGTTCTTCGCGAGAATAGTAAGTTTGTCAGTTCAAATAGAAACCTTCGGAGCCTGTGCCATCTCTGGATCAGGAAGAAGACTAAGGTTTTTCCCCGCTCGAAAGCGAAACCATTTGGCAACCAAAACATCTGGAAAGGTAAGCAAACGATCCTGAAGTGCAAGCAGGCTGTCATTATAAAATTGGCGGGCTAAGGCAATCCGGTCTTCGGTGTCGAGCAATGCCCTCATGAAAGAATCATAATTTTGATCCGCACTCAAATCAGGGTAATTTTCAGACAAAACAAACAAACCACGAACGAAACCTGCTCCTTGGTTGATTTTCTCAGCAATCTCGCCTGGTTCACGACTCGTTTCGTTCGCCCCCAAAGAACGATAGGATGCAAC
>JABGUO010000506.1 GCA_018646565.1 Opitutia bacterium
AATCGAACTAAAAGAGGGTAGGGGTTGTCAAGATTGCTTATTATCCATTTTCCTCAAAGTCTCATAAGCCTCAGTGATTTTGTCACGCTTTTCTTCGGCTGAAGTCCTTTTTTGTTCCGACATATTCTCCAGGCGTTTTGAAGTATAATTGTTCATTCTTTCCTTATACCTGCTTTCCAAAAGTTTAAGGTCAATCTTCCCTTTTGCCTTTAAGCCAAGCAGGTTTCGCAACTTTCTTTCTTCATCGTCTGACTCCTCTTCATACTCAATGTCTTGGACTTCTCTTACTGATTTTCGATCAAAACTTTTTTCCCGACCTTTTTCGTCTTTTTCAGTCAAATTGGGTAAAGTTACATTTTTGGTCAAGAGCGTCTGCAAAATGGTCATAATGTTTTGCACAGTCCAGTAAAGAACAAGAGCAGATGAGAAAAAGTAAAGGAAAACCAAAAACATGAAGGGCATAAAGCGCATCATTTTTGCATTTATTCTTTGAGCCTCGCTCATTTCTGGTCCTAATTGCATTGGATTGAGCCTCATTTGATACCACTGCGTAAGAACCATGAAAATGGGTAATACATTTAAGGAAAATCCGTGTAGCATTGCCACACTATCCTGCTCGGATAAATCCATCGCCCATAAAAATTCCTGACCGTACAATTCTGCCGCGGACCTCAACATCCAAAACATTCCAAGAAAAATAGGGATTTGCACAAGAATAGGCCAACAGCCAGCAAAGGGGTTAACCTTGTGCTCTTTGTAAAACTTCATCATTTCCTGATTAAGTTTCTGCGGACTACCCTTGTGCTTTTCTCGAAGCTTAGCGAGCGGTCCTTGTAATGCCTGCATTTTCTTTTGAGAGCGAGTAGCTTGAGCGGTAAGGGGCCAAAGGATGAGCTTTACCAGTACCGTGAGTACTATTATGCCCAAACCATAACTACCAAGAATAGAACTTAATTTATTCAAGGCCCAACTAAAGGGCTCTGAAATCCACCAAAAGACCCCAAATTGCATGACTTTCTTCTGTTCATGCGCAAGCTTAGAGAGTTCAATATAATCTTTGGGACCAGCATATATCTTAAAAGAGAATTCCTTGCTTTGTTTCGGCTTAAAAATTCCCAAGGGAAAAGAAACTGCCCCGCTAATTCCAAGAATTTCATTTCCACTCTCGTCAGTAGAGGATTGTACGGATTCACCCCAAACTCGGAAGTCATTAAGTTCAGACTCTGGTCGTAAAAGATTCACAAAGAATTGATTGTTCACGCATGCCCATTTAGCCTTAGACAATCTCCTTGGTTCAATCTTACCACTCGGTCCCATTTCATTTAACTGAAAGAATTCTTCTCTTTCACCATCGATTCTTCCGCTGCAAGTGGCACAGGAACAACCCTCAGGCAATGGAGCACCTTCATTATAATAACCAACACTTAAATAAGTGGTTGCCTGGTCAAAAGGGTTATACATGCGGGGAATTTGAAAACTTGAGCCCAGATACATTCGTACTCGATCAATTACCATAGGAGAGTCTCTCAAACTACGAAAAACGGTTTTGTGGATAAGACCATATCCATCTACCTCTGAGCGTTCATAAATTCGATCAATGCTCAGATTCCCAGGAGATTCCCAGCGATAGACCACCCGACTGGGAGAACTCTCTATCAAGCGAAAATCTCGAGGATTAGGCAATGCTTCTGATAAAAGAGCTCCGGATTCATCTTCGAAAGCAATCCCTAATAAAGGCTGTTCGGAATGTTCTATATCATAAGCCTTATTCAATCTTTCCGATTGATGCAGCTGAACCGATCGGATTGCTCCAGTGTGATTGGAAAAGGTAATCGAGGAAAGGTTAGTGCTTAGTCCATCCGTTAGCTTCTCCTCCCCAAGTTGTACGACTGCAGCAAATGGAGTCGAGTCTTCGGAATTTACAATACTTGGTTCTATGCCAGGAGTTATTGAGTAAGGAGAGGAGTTACCCTCAATGACTTCAACTCTTTGAGTTTGCTCATTTACTTCTTTATTTGAAAGACGGTCAGAGTATTCAATCTGTTCAGCTCCTTGTTGCCAAATCAGATAAAAAGCAAGAACGAGAAATCCAGCTCCTAATAAATAATTTTTCATAATCGTTTGGACGCTTTATTAAGAGCATCAATGAATAAAGTTTCTAAGTTAGTAAATGGCGTTTGGAAAATTGAGCACCTTGGCAAAACAACCAAATGTATGGTAAATGGCAAACGGTGTTTGTGCTTGCGGAACAATTCGCGAATTAGTCTTTTTGCCTGATTTCTGGCCACCGCATTCCCTAATCGTTTGGTGGCGATAACTCCTAACTTGGAGGGAGCAACAGAATTTTCATGGGCTTGAACCCAAAATGGAGCTTGCCGAATGGAGACACCATTGGATTTGACCTGCAGGAACTCGTAGGTTTTGCGCAACCTTTCTGTGCGTGAAAGACTCAAGTTCACGCAGTTTGCGGCTAGGCAAGAAATGACTAACGAAACCGAGGAAGAACAGAGGCGGTTAATTTAGCCCTGCCCTTACGGCGACGATTTTGAAGCACCTTGCGTCCGGCACTCGTTTGATTGCGCTTGCGAAAGCCAAACTTTCGGGCTCTGCGCAGTTTAGATGGGTTGTAGGTAGGT
>JABGUO010000507.1 GCA_018646565.1 Opitutia bacterium
CGCTCCTCTACTATCACACCAGACGGGGCATCCCCTACTCCTTTAACCGCGGCCAAACCAAATCGAATTGAATCCGCTTTACCTTCTTCTCCCTCAACTGGAGTAAAATTCTCCCCCGATTCATTTACATCCGGTCCCAAGACCAAGATTTCCATCTCGGTACACTCGCCTATAAAATGGGATAGTTTATCAGAATTACCCAATTCACAGGAGAGGACACCTGCCATAAAATGAACAGGGAAATTAGCCTTCAGATAACCCGTTTGATAGCTGATAATTCCATAGGCAGCCGAGTGAGATTTATTAAAACCGTACCCGGCAAATTTCTCGAGAATATCAAAAATTTCATTGGCCTTCTTTTCGGGAATCTCATTCGTCTCTTTTGCACCAGTTACAAATATCTCTCTTTGCTTGGCCATCTCTTCGGGTTTCTTTTTTCCCATCGCCCGACGTAAAATATCTGCCCCACCCAATGAATATCCCGCGACTCGACGGGCGGCCTCCATTACTTGCTCCTGATAGACCATCACTCCATAGGTTTCCTCACAGACCTCTTCCAGTAAGGGATGTGGGAATTTAATCGTCGAGGGATCTTCCTTGCCTTTAATATAATCCGGGATCCATTCCATCGGACCAGGGCGGTAAAGTGCGATCAATGCAATAATCTCATCCACATTGGAGATATTCATCTGCCTGCATAAGCGACGCATTCCATCTGATTCCAATTGAAAGACCCCAATTGTTCGGGCTTCGTTTAATATTTCGAAGGTCTTTTTATCTTCAAGCGAAACATCAGCCACCCGAAATTTTTCAAATCCCTCTTTTGCACGAATGTGTTTCTCTGCCGCAGCAATAACAGTCAAAGTTTTCAACCCAAGAAAATCCATTTTAAGCAGTCCCAAATCCTCCACTGGGTCTTTGGGGAATTGGGTAGTCAAAACTCCATCCTGACTCGTTAAAGGAACTAATTCCCGTAATGGACGGTCGGCAATAATAACCCCCGCCGCATGAGTTCCTACATTGCGCACCATTCCTTCAATTACTTTTCCCGTCTCAATAATCTGCTTGGCAATTGGATTCGTTTCACATTCCTGACGAAACTCAGGACTCTTTTCCAGGGCCTGCTCCAAACTGATATTTAAATCATCAGGCACCATTTTCGCCAGTTTATCTGCCTCTGCATAGGGTACATCGCGCACACGGGCCACATCTCTCACCACCATTTTTGCACCAAAAGTACCAAAAGTAATAATATTGGCCACACAGTCACGTCCATATTTTTCACGGACATATTCAATTACCTCCGCCCGTCGCCTCATACAAAAATCGATATCAAAATCCGGGGGTGAGACCCGTTCCGGATTTAAAAATCGTTCAAATAACAAACCAAATCGTAATGGATCAATATCAGTAATTCCTAAAACATAGGCCACCAGGCAACCCGCTCCCGAACCTCTTCCTGGTCCCACAGGAATATCCTGCTCCCTTGCCCACCCCATAAAATCCGCAACAATCAAAAAGTAGTCATTAAAACCGGTCTTAGTAATCACGCTCAATTCATAATCCACCCGCTCACTGAGTTCGCGTACTTTTTCATCGGTATCTTCCCCGCGAAGTTCCTCAGCCAGATACTCTTTTTCATACCTCCCCTTTAATCCCTCAATACAAAGAAGTTTCAGGTATTTCACATTATCCACTTCCTTGGTATTAATCTCGGGTGGTAAGGTAAAGACTGGGTAATGATTCTCCCCAAAGGGCAGCTTAAGTTCACACATTTCCGCCACAGCAAATGTATTGGTAATTGACTCAGGAGCCTCCCTAAACAACTCCTCCATCTGCTCCCTCGACTTCAAATAAAACTGTTTCGCATCGTACCGCATCCTATTCTCGTCGTCGATCTTGGAACCGGTCTGTATACAAAGCAGAGCATCATGGGGAGCCCAATCCTCCTCTTTCACATAGTGCACATCATTGGATGCGATTACCTTTAAATCGAACTTTTTGGCAAATTTTAATAACACAGGTACAAGTTGAGCCTGTTCTTCAATCCCGTGATTATGGAGTTCAACGAAGTAATTTTCTTTTCCAAAAATATCGATCATCTGCCCCATCGCTTTTTCTGCCTCGTCCTCTTTTCCGCGCAGAATTAATTGGGGTACCCAACCCTGCATGCAACCGGTAAACCCGATCAAGCCTTTCGAATGTTCCGCCAAGGTTTCCAAATCTGTTCGTGGCCGGTAATAAAATCCGTCCACATGGGCATCTGATACGACCTTAGATAGATTTTGATAGCCTTCATAATTCTTCGCCAACATACCGATGTGGTAAGACTTATGATTTTCTCTTCCGGGTTTCTCATCGTTTTTATGATCCGTTACCATGTAACCTTCACAACCAACGATTGGTTTAATCCCATGTTTTTCAGCCTGTTTAATAAACGAAATCGTACCAAATAAGTTCCCATGGTCAGTAAGTGCCATGGCGGACTGCCCCAGCTCCTGTGCCCTCCCCATTAAACGATCCATCCGACAACATCCATCCAGCAGACTGAAATCCGAGTGGACATGTAAATGAACGAAATCTTTATCCTTTGTAGCCATTAAATAGTAATTGTTTTCCCCTATCCATCATCCAAGAATGAAATGGTTTCAAGGCAATCTTGCGCACATTTTCAAACCCTTACCTCCTATCAGGGTGAAAGGGAGAAACATCCAAGTGTTTTTGCATCGCTTTCCGACATAGGAAAAATGCCCATACAATCATCGGGAGAATCAACAATCCAAGTAATGGAAAGTCATCCTGAAAAAGAACAAAATCATAAGCCCCATGAAGAACAACTGCATAAAATAAACCTTTTAAACTTTTTTCCGTGCGGGCTGAGCCCCGGTAGTATTTAGATAATCCGATGTAGTATCCCATGATCACCGCAAAAGCTGCATGCATGGGAACAGCTGTAAACATCCGTAGGATTGCCACCCCCAATCCACCCTCCATCACATAAATAATATTTTCAAAGGCCGCAAAGCCCAGACTTACCATTACCGCATAAACAATCCCGTCAAAGGGTTCATTAAAGCTTGGCTTTCGAAAAGCATACAAAACCACTACTAAATATTTCAACAACTCCTCACCCAAGCCAACCACGAAGAAAGCCATAAAAAAAGAAACTAACATCTCATTATTTTTGTCATTCAAGTCGAACTTGAATATTTCAAATACCCCTGAATTCCAAAAGCCTGCAGGAAAACAAATTAAGACCCCTAGGATAAAGCACATGACTAAAACACCCACGGGTTCTTTTTCATGCTTATCTTTCCAGTAAATATAAAGTGCAATGGCGAGCACTGGTGCAAGCGCCATAACAATGTAAATTAAAGTCATAATTTAATTCCTTATTACTTACTAAGTTTTTGAATTATTGTCAGATCGAGTCGGCGAAATTCGACTTCTGAACCTTCTGCCTGAATGGAAAGTTTTCCCC
>JABGUO010000508.1 GCA_018646565.1 Opitutia bacterium
AACTTTGTCCCCCTTGGACAGTAGGAATTCCTCACCATGGGGAATCAAGGTAGCGTTTACATCTCTTAATAAATCGATTTCTTGTTGTTGTTGGCTCATTAAAAAAAGTATTTGGATTAGGTGTTGAAAAATTGGGAGACTTCGTCCCGCAGTGACTCAACCAGATCCACATTGGAAACTTGTCCAATGATATCTTCGAAAAATCCGAGGACGATCAATTTTTCAGCGATTGATTTGGAGATACCCCTGCTTTGGAGATAAAATAATTCCTGCTCGTCAATTTTACTGGTTGTTGCTCCGTGACTACATTTTACTTCGTTTGCAAGTATTTCAAGTCCCGGTAATGAATCAGCTTCTGCTTCCTTACTCAGTAACAAATTACGGTTTGTTTGAAAAGAATCTGTATTCTGGGCAGCGGGGTCTACTTTAATGAGGCCGGAAAAAATCGCCTTAGAATTGTCTAATAATGCATTTTTAAAAAGTAAATTACTTTTCCCATGAGGTGCAATATGATGTTGGATAGTGCGTTGATCAAACAATTGATTGTTGCGACCAAGGCTAAGCGAGTAATTATTAAACTCACCCGCATCCCCTATAATATCTCCCCTCGATTCTACTCGAGTTTGTGCACTTCCTAGTTGCAGGGAAACATTAGTAAATTGGGCATTTCTTCCTAACTCAACCTTTTCGAGATGGTTAAATGTGGAGTGACTGTTTAAGCGTTGTACTACAACACGATTAAGTTTCGCTCCTTCTCCTAATTGGATGTGGCTTAAATTGGATAAAATCCCAGTTGAGGATTGGTCCTCTGAGTCAAAATATTCGATGAGAGTTACTTCAGCAAAAGGTTCAATAATGACAATATTCTGCTGGAAAAGAGAATGATTCTGTTTGGGGGCAAAATGTTTGCAAATAAAAGCCTCCTCTTCTTTGTAGTTCTTATTTGCCTTAAAAATAAACCCTGATTCTGAGAAAGAGGAACCGAGTAAAAAAGTTGCATCTGATCCTAGTTTTGGACCGGTTAACGAGGGCAGTATTGAGAGAAGGTTGGGATGATCTAAAATCGCTTGATCAAATGATTCAAAGATCACTTGTTCAGAGCTTTTGCCTTCCAGTGTCGTGGACTTGGGCGAATCAGTTAATTGATCACAATTAGAATATCCAAAACGGGCTCTTGGTGAAAACCTCCATTTTTCGTCCTTTATCTTGGTCTGTGGAAGTGCAGTAAATCGATTCCATGAATCTTTTCTGAAATCTGCCATCCAACCAGGTTCCCATGATCGTCTATCGGAGAACGCTTGGAACAAATCAGGAGATCCAAAAGGTGTTTTCATATTTAGTTTAGAAGGTAATGTTGGGTTCATGTAATTAGCTTCTTATCCGACTGAGCCTTCCATTTCTAAGTCTATAAGTCTTTTCAATTCAACACTGTACTCCATCGGGAATTCTCTAATTAAATCATTTACAAAGCCATTGACGTAAAGACTCATTGCCTCTGCTTGATTAAGTCCTCGTTGTTGCATGTAAAAGATTTGCTCAGCACTCACTTTTGATACGCTTGCTTCGTGTTGAACAGAGTTTTCATTTCCTTGTATCGCGATGGCGGGATAAGTATCCGTCTGGCTATCACTGTTAATGAGAAGTGCGTCACATTCTGTGTTATTCTTGCAATGTTCCAGGTGCCCTGGGATTTGAACTAATCCGCGATAGGAGGAACGGCCTTGGCCAATTGAAACTGATTTGGCAATGACATTACTAGTTGTTTCGCTCGCTGCATGAACCATTTTGGCACCAGTATCTTGATGCTGACCATCATTTGCTAACGCAATCGAAAGAACTTCACCTCTAGCTTTTCTCCCTTTTAAGATTACCCCAGGGTATTTCATCGTAAGGCGAGAACCTATGTTGCAATCAATCCAACGCACCTCCGCCTCTTCCTCTGCCATCGCTCTTTTAGTAACGAGATTAAAGACATTGTTCGACCAGTTTTGAACCGTAATATATTGAATTTTCGGACCTTTAAGGGCAACCAATTCAACCACTGCACTATGCAAAGTTGAAGTTTCAAACTTAGGGGCAGTACAACCTTCCAT
>JABGUO010000509.1 GCA_018646565.1 Opitutia bacterium
CTCTCAAAACTTTGTTTGCCTGACCGACCGGCTTCAGCTCAAATTAGAATCAATGAAATTCAAATCCAGCCTCGCCCTCTTTTATTTATTTCTAAGTGCCTGCCTCTATGGTGATCAACTTGCCGGCAGTCAGCCCAACATTCTCTTTATCCTGACGGATGACCAGGGAAAGGGGGATCTCTCCTGCATGGGCAATCCCGTTTTACGCACTCCAAACTTGGACAAGCTTCATGCTTTAAGCACGAGATTTGATGACTTTCATGTCAGCCCGACCTGCTCACCCACCCGCGGTGCTCTGATGAGCGGTCGCTCTCCCTTCGAGGTAGGCATTTCCCACACCATCCGTCAACGCGACCACCTTGCCCTTGATGTGGTTACTTTTCCACAAGCCCTACAAGCAGCAGGTTATAAAACCGGAATCTTTGGTAAATGGCATCTCGGAGATGAAAAGGAATATCTACCAAAAGCCCGTGGTTTCGACGAGGTTTTGATCCACGGAGCCGGCGGGATTGGCCAGACCGGCTGGGGAGATTTCTCGGTAAACGAAGAAGAGTGCTACTTTGATAATGTCCTTTTGCACAACGAGGAAATCGTAAAAACCGAAGGGTTCTGCACCGATCTCTTCTTTCATGCTGGACTGGCTTGGATGAAAGACAGGATAGACGCCAAGGATCCTTATTTTGCCTATATTTCTCTCAATGCTCCCCACGGGCCAATGATTGCCCCTGAAAAATATAAGCGGAGATTCTTGGACGAAGGATATGGAGAGCGGACTGCCGGCCGATACGGAATGATTGAGAACATAGACGATAACATTGGGCTGGTCTTATCCAAGCTCAAGGAATGGAATCAGTTCGAAAACACCCTGGTGATCTTCATGACCGACAACGGGATGGCAGGAGCAACAGGAATGAAGAATGGTAAGAAATTTGCCTCTTTTAATCTCGGTATGAAGGGAGCTAAGGCCACGGTTCATGAAGGGGGCACCCGGGTACCAAGCTTTTGGATGTGGAAAGGCAGAATCAAGGAAGGAGTGGATATCGATGCACTTACCGGACATATTGATTTCTACCGTACGATGTGTGAACTTGCCGGTACGAAGGTCCCCAAGAGTAAACTTCCTCCCAAGGGACGATCCCTTCTCCCTCTTTTTGATAACCTCAAACCGGAGTGGCCCAACCGAACACTCTTCTTTCACCGAGGCCGATGGGATGATAAAATTTGGGATCACGACGCAATGGAAACGCACAGGTACAGAAATGGTGCCGCTCGATCTACCCGTTGGAGATGGATCGATAATAAAGAACTCTACGACATTAGTTTAGACCCGGGACAGCGGGAGAATGTGGCCAAGAAAAACCCTGAGGTAATGAAGCAAATGAAGGAGGCATACGATGCCTGGTGGAATACCCTCGGCCCTTTACAGGTAAATGCCGGGAAGGAGCAAATCACTAAGGGCAATTTTCCTTTGCAGAAACGATACCAGAAGAGGATCAAACTGGGCAAGCTTCCAGAATGGTCACCCAAACCGATTTAACTCAACATACTAACATCAAATAAAATTGTTATGACAGAAGAAAAAGAAAATAACCAAAAAGGAAATAAACTTGGAATTTGGGCCTTGGTCACTGCAGTACTTAGCTGGGGCTGTATGATGGGAGCCATTCCTATGGGTATCTTAGCTTGGTTTCCTCTTCTCGCCATTGCTGCAGTCACTTCCGTTCTTAGCCGTAAGACAGCGTTGGGCAAAGTGGCCATCGTCTTACTGATCCTCGAAATCCCTGCATACCTTGTAATTCACAGTGTCCAGTTGGCCCCTCAAAATCTTTAATCTCATACGAATCAACGATTAAAGCCCTTTTCATGAAACTTTTCTTCCTATTAATTAGTCTACTTTGCACCTGCGTTTTCGTTTCCGGCAAGCAAAACGCTGGCGTACTCCCAACGGACAAAGACATTGACTACGGAGATCATAAGAAGGAAAAGATGAACTTTTGGAAGTGTGATTCTGAAAGCCATATTGGCGTGCTTTTGGATATCCACGGAGGTGGGTGGATGGGGGGTAAAAAGGATGAATCCAAACATCCAAGCCAATTACAAAAAGGATACCATCTGGCATCCATTAGTTATCCCCTAGTCAATGAAGGGGATAAACAACCCCAAATGCTTCATGCCGCCCTGCGGGCCGTTCAGTTTTTGCGATACAAAGCAAAAGAATGGAATATTGATCCTACCCGAATTGTAGCCACCGGAGGCTCGGCCGGTGGGTGTTCCAGCCTGCTCGTTGCCCTGCACGATGACATCGCCAGCCCCAAAAGCAAAGACCCCATTGAACGGCAGTCCTCCCGCATTGCAGGTGCCCTAGTGGCCGGCGCCCAGACTACGATGAACCCGTTCATTATCAAAGAGCGCATTGGTGAAAAAACCTTTGGCAACCCCATGCCCTACCAACCCTTTGGTGCCGAAACCATTGAGGAACTAACCAACAACTGGGAAGAATATAGAAACCTCGTCCTGCAGTGCTCACCTTTGAGTCATTTAACCAAGGATGACCCTCCCCTACACCTTTTCTACAATGTGAACCGCGAGTTCCCCACCAGTAAATCACCCAATGGGATCCACAGCCCCATCTTTGGAGAAATCATGTTGGAGGCATGTAAAAAAATCGGGGTGGAATGCCACTTGCAATATCACGAAAAAGACCGAGCCCAACCTAAAGTGAGCCGCGAAGAATTCTTGAACCGCTTACTCCTAGGCGGCAGTTAATAAGAACTTCTTAAGGATTACTGAATTTATTAAGGAGCAACCTAATTGCTCCGCCAACCAATCCGATAAGAAAACCACAGAAGCCGATTCCGAAAATAATGAACGTTATCTTCATATGAAAATTCTGTTGAACAAGTTCTCCAGATGTTGCATCCGGATACGGGAGATCAAAAAAGACCAGCATATAAACTATACCTATTAGGATAGTGAGCAGGCCTCCTATGATCAAAAAACGGAAGGGAATTTTTTCATTTCTTCATTGCGAGGAAAAACGGTAAAGAATGCCATCCATTCCTACAACCCGGTCACCCTTTATTTCAACGCCTTCACTTTGGAGCAACTCGATTTTCTTTTTCACTCCGAGAGCATATCCTCCGATCTCACCATTTTTGCAAACCACCCGGTGGCAGGGAACTTTAATAAGCCTGGGGTTTCGATTCATGGCCTGCCCAACGGCTCGATACGCACGGATACCGACAGCCTCAGCTAATTCCTTGTATGTGGTCACCCGCCCTTTCGGAACCCGCTGAA
The DNA here is from genome assembly GCA_018646565.1 of Opitutia bacterium. Classification (GTDB taxonomy): domain Bacteria; phylum Verrucomicrobiota; class Verrucomicrobiia; order Opitutales; family Seribacteraceae; genus Seribacter. The sequence continues at coordinate 3,298 of JABGUO010000509.1, forward strand.
GCAGTTGATAACATTTCTCGTCAAAGGACATTGCTTAGGCATTCCTAAAAGAAATGAATAAATCAAGGTAATTTAAAAAAAGTCCCTCACCTAAGGAGTTATTTTTTAAAGTGCATAATAGAAAAATTTATTCAAGAGTGTGGCTTGTGGATCTTGTTACCATCATTGTTATCATTATCGGTTTACTCTTTGCGGGCCTTCTATTTTTTGTCGAAGAAGCATTCGAAAAAATGCTCAACCCATTGTTTAGGCTAGTCGGGTTAAACTCCTCCTGTGGACCTCTTGAAATTAGGGCTAAGAAAAATGATTCATCGATCGAGCTTGTTATCGAAAACCTAGGAAAATCAAATTCTCAGTTCGTCGCACTCCAAGTAAAAAATACTCAGGGAATGACTTTACATCCGGTTCCCTTATCCTCATTAGAAGAATCCATTCAAGAACTTGGGGAAAACAAAATAACTGATCTGCGCAAGAAATTCATCAAAGAAAAGCTTGCTCCCAACAGTTCAAAAACGATTTACCTAAAACAATCTGAATTGGTGGATTGCTCGCTTGATAGCCTTGAACTATTGGATGCCCACGGTAAGCATTGGTCAGTAATTAATGAATAATCCACTACAAAACCTGCTAAAGAAACGAACATTAATTGATAGATGAGTAATAATTATAACTACGAGTACTTAGATGATACCGTTGAAGAAGGCGTGTTTACTCCATGGCAAGAGGTCGACATTGAAATATGTTGTTTTACAGATTTGGGAATCAAGGTTGCCATTAACGATGAATATATTGGTTTGGTCTATGAGAATCAGGTTTACGGTTACTATGAGGAAGGCCAAAGGCTCAAAGCATATATTAAATGTGTAAGGGAAGATGGAAGGATAGATGTATCCCTACAACCCAGTCAGGGCAGGCATGTTTATCAAACCACGGACAAAATTTTAGAACATCTCAAATCAAGGGGAGGAAGATCCGACTTTAATGATAAAAGTTCCCCGGAAGACATCGTAGATACTTTTCAAATAAGTAAAAAAGTATTTAAACAGGCCATTGGAAAGTTATACAAACAACGTAAAATAAAGATATCCGATCAAGGTATCGAACTTGTTAGATAAGGGAACATCGGATTGCACTCATAGGCTCAATCTTATTAATGTGCATGATTGATTTTTTCTGGAGCAGGCTAAAATAACTTTCGTTTTCTGTGCTTATTTTGTTTAATAATTGATTTAAGGTAGGAATGAAATCCGATGTAAACGGAAGAATTAAAAAATCGTCTACCGATCGCTCCCACTCTCTTCTTTGGCTTGGACCGCTTCTTTCAGTTGTCGTCGCTTGGTTAGCTCTAGAGTTTGGCGGTCTTACCGCACCAGCATCTATGACACTTGGAGTCGCTATATGGACTGCATTATGGTGGATTTTTGAAACTGTACCCATACCAGTCGCTTCCCTCATCCCGCTCGCCTTTCTTCCCATGCTTGGAATCCTCTCTCCTCAAACCGTGGGGGAAAAGTATGGGCACCCCTTGGTTCTCTTACTGCTTGGTGGGTTTCTTCTATCCAAAGCGATGGAAAAAAGCGGGGCCCATGAGCGCATTGCCGTAGCCATGGTACGGGCATGCCCAAAGGGGGATAAATTCCTCATCCTTGGTTTCATGGGAACGACCGCATTTTTGAGTATGTGGATTTCGAATACAGCAACCACTCTGATGATGTTACCGATGGCACTGGCTGTAATACAAGGAACCCAAAATAAAAAACTTACGATCCCTCTCCTTCTTGGAATTGCCTTTGCCGCCAATGTTGGTGGTATTGGCACTCCCATCGGCACCCCTCCTAACCTTGTGATGATGGCAGCGTATAAGGACCTCGGGTTTCAGGAACTCTCGTTTAGCGATTGGATGAGGTTCGGCTTACCAGTGACTCTGGTCATGACACTAGTTATTTGGCTATGGTTAGCCCGAAGCGTATCGGGGAAGGATTCCATATCTCTACCCCATTCAGGAAACTGGAAAAAAGCGGAGGTTCGTACCCTCTGCGTATTTTGCTTAACCGCCCTCGCCTGGATTACTCGATCGGAACCTTTTGGGGGATGGAAAACCTGGCTCGACTTACCTGAGGCAAACGATGCCAGCGTGGCCTTCATTGCAGTAATTTTTCTTTTTTGTTTCCCAAATGGCGAAAAAAAGGGGGAGCGTTTACTCGACTGGAAAACCGCTAATCAAATACCCTGGGGCATGCTCATATTGGTAGGAGCCGGTCTCTGCCTTGGCGAAGGGTTTAAGCAATCAGGACTGAGTGAATCGATCGCTTCCGCCCTATCCGGAGTGGAGAACCTACCTGCACTTGGCGTGTTAATCGGAATTTGTTTACTCGTTACTTTCCTAACCGAAATGACCTCCAATACCGCAACCACTAACCTTTTGATGCCCATCCTTGGAGCTGCTGCTGTGTCTGCCAACCTCGACCCCAAGTTACTGATGATCCCCGCCGCCCTCAGTGCCAGCTGTGCCTTCATGCTGCCAGTGGCCACTATCCCCAATGCAATTATTTTTGGAACCGGGCAGGTCAGCGTTTCCAGAATGGCCAGAGAGGGCCTAGTCTTAAACCTTCTCGGAGTTTTTATCATCACAGTGGTGGTTTATTTTTGCCTCTAAAATAAATGTTTCACAACCTTTCTAAAACATAATGTTTATTATAAACCTCAATCTTCACCTATGAAAATTTCTTCAGCCAGCCTTTTTACTTTTCTCATAATTGGACTCCTTTGCCAGGCAAAGAAACAGCCCAATGTAATCTACATTCTGGCCGATGATTTGGGCTATGGGGAGGTGGGCTACAACGGACAAAAGATGATCAAAACGCCCGAATTAGATGCTTTGGCTACAGGTGGCATGCGATTCACCGACCATTACTGTGGCAATGCAGTCTGTGCACCATC
>JABGUO010000510.1 GCA_018646565.1 Opitutia bacterium
AATCCACTGGCCAAATTAAGAGGAGTTTGTCCACCATATTGAACAATTGCACCGTCACACTTTTCCTGATGGTAAACCTCCACTACATCTTCCAGAGTGAGGGGTTCAAAATATAATCGATCCGATACATCATAATCTGTGGACACTGTCTCTGGATTAGAATTCACCATTACCGTTTCAAAACCAGCCTCCCTCAAGGCAAAGGAGGCATGGACACAACAATAATCAAATTCAATTCCCTGCCCGATTCGATTCGGTCCCCCACCAAGAATCATAATTTTCTTGTTACTGGATCGGATAATTTCATTCTCATCGCCATAAGAGGAGTAAAAGTAGGGAGTAAAGGCTTCAAACTCAGCAGCACAGGTATCCACTAATCTAAAAGTCGTGTGGATTCCTAATGATTCTCTGCGTTCTTTAACTGCGGGAGGTTCACAGGACCAAAAATCTGCTAGTTGACGGTCCGAAAAACCAAACTCCTTGGCACTTCTCATTAATTCATAATCAACCCCGTCCAAAGTCGTTTCCTTCAAGATCGATTCGAGAGAATAAATTTCACTCAGTTGTGCGGTAAACCAAGGATCAATCCCGGATTTCTGTGAGATTTCCTCAGCAGTCATTCCTGATGCATACGCACAGTAAAGGTACTGTGGACGTTCAGCAGAAGGCCTTTTTACGCCGGCTCGGATCAACGAGGAATCCAAATCGATTTCAGACAACTTACCTGCCTCAAACCCTTGCAATCCAATTTCTAAAGAACGCAAGGCTTTTTGAAAAGATTCTTTAAAAGTACGCCCAATTGCCATGGCTTCGCCAACGGACTTCATCGCTGAAGTTAAAGTCGAATCCGCTTCTGGGAATTTCTCGAAAGTAAAACGGGGAATTTTAGTAACCACATAATCAATTGAGGGTTCGAAACAGGCTGGTGTTTCCTTGGTCACATCATTTTGTAATTCATCCAGCGAATATCCCACCGCTAATTTCGCCGCAAATTTGGCAATGGGAAATCCAGTCGCTTTAGAAGCAAGTGCCGAGCTTCTCGAAACACGGGGGTTCATTTCGATCACCACCATTCTTCCAGTCTTCGGGTCCGTTGCAAATTGAATGTTACTTCCTCCTGTCTCCACGCCAATTTCGCGAATGCAGGCAAACGAGGCATCTCTCATTAATTGATATTCTTTATCCGAAAGTGTCATCGCAGGTGCGACGGTGATCGAATCTCCTGTATGAACCCCCATTGGATCAAAGTTTTCAATCGAACAGATAACCACACATTGGTCTTTGTAGTCGCGCATGACCTCCATCTCGTACTCTTTCCAACCAAGAAGACATTCTTCCACTAAAACCTGATTGATGGGAGAAGCATCGAGACCCATGCGAAGCATTTCATCAAACTCCTCGCGATTGTAAGCAATCCCCCCTCCCGTTCCACCCAGAGTAAAGGCAGGTCTTAATATAATCGGAAAGTCACCTAGTTTGGATATACAATCGTGTCCGTCCTCAAATGAAGTCACCGAAAAAGAAAGTGCTACATCCAAGCCTATCTCAAGCATTGCCTGCTTAAATAGTTCACGATCCTCGCCTTTTTTAATCGCTTCCGGTTTTGCCCCAATCATTTCGACTCCGAATTCATCGAGGATTCCGGCATGAAATAATTCAAGAGATAAATTGAGTCCTGTCTGTCCGCCAAGAGTAGGCAGCAACGCGTCCGGTCTTTCCTTCTCGATTATTTTACGAACACTTTCAACAGTGAGTGGTTCGACATAAGTTGCGTCTGCAAACTCTGGATCAGTCATAATCGTGGCCGGATTACTATTTACCAAAGATACACGATACCCCTCCTCCCGCAAAGCCTTGCAGGCTTGAGCACCACTGTAATCAAACTCGCAAGCCTGACCAATGATTATTGGGCCAGACCCGATTATTAAAATGTGATTGATGTCGTTTCTTCTAGGCATGCAGAGTTCTGTCGATAATTAAGGGCAAAAAAAAACCCCATATGGAGTCTTTCTTAAAATATTTTGTGCGATTAAATCAAATCCAATTTTAAAAAAAAGCTTAGGATGCCTTTTTTTTGCATTTTGAACAACAAAAACCGATAGTGAGAGTTTTACGAACTGGTTTTGCCGAGAAAGAACAGGATTTGTTATTCGGTTTGGTTTTTTTGATAAATGCACTTACATTGGCTGCCGCTTTTTTAAGACAGTTTCCACAACAAACTCCATAGGATAATGTTTGAGCAGAATCTACCTTTTTATTAGAGATTGGGCAGTTTGAATTTATCGTCTTGCCGGAATTAGGTTCGGCAAAAGAAAAGTTAAATATTAAAAAAATGGGCAATA
>JABGUO010000080.1 GCA_018646565.1 Opitutia bacterium
CTGCTCTGATTCCCCAGCTTTTGATGAACGGTTCAAGCAGGGCAACGATCGAGAAACTTCAACAATTACAGACCCATCTACCCGAATCAAAACACACCTAATTCCACCAGTTCCTAAATCAATTCCCAAGTAAGCCACAAAACATAATCTTATACAATAAACCGAATTGGCAACATCAACTCGTTTTTAGGTTTCTCAGCACAAGGAAATTAAAAAATCTCATCATTTAGTATTTTTATCGTTTGCAGGGTATTTAAATTTAATTTTCTTCTTCTAATGAACCCTCCCATTTGCTGAATGGTAAATTAGTCAAATACAAGATTTTTACCGGTAGTCCCAAAGGTCCTAAGCAATACTTCACATACAAGCCAAAGTTTTTCGTACCTCTCAGAAATTGTGCCTATGTAGTCAGGAAAATCAGCCAGATTGCATTTTTACCTTGCTATCTAGTGTATTTATTGTTTTAGTTTAATAATAAAATTTATGGAAAAAATTATTCGAAAAGATTTTGAACTCGGTGATGTAGTGGTCGAAAGAAATACCGGAATTGGGCGTAAACGAGTCGGTGAGATTATTTTCATGACAGAAGGGAACAGACCAAAACTAAGACTCGTAGAATTAACTCCCAGAAGTTTGAGTCCAAAATTTAGCGGTAACTTTGGAAGGTTGCGCATCTTTTCCACACAACATGAAAAGTGCAGAAAATTAAAAGTTCTAAATATTCGAAACCGGAAAATATTCCAGTTAGGGGATGTAATACGGCATCGAAGAAATGGTTCTTTTAAATTTGGAATTATTGTTGGATTCCATCACCCAGATGGTCTCTACAGTGATTCGTGGGAAAAGGGTTACAACGGCAAAGACACCATTGAATGTGTGGAAATTATCGGCAGGTCTGGCTTACCCCGCAAACGAGATACTGAAGGCAAAGTAAAGAAATTTGAAATCGGACCTTCTCATGTCAAACTTTGCGAGATTCTACCGATGGACCAAAATGGCGGAATTCGCATAAAAGACTATTACTTATTTTTAGAACAATAGAATTTTAAATTTCCAACCTTCTTCATCTTTAAAACTAAAACTCTACCTAAACGAAAATTTTTCAATTGGTGGTTATTTATATTTACTCGGAAAGTTGTTGGGTAAACATTGCCCCTGCTTGGATATGGTACAAAATAATATAAATGCGAACCGGCATCTTTTGTTTTCGAAACGATCTGCGACTGCACGATAACCGAGCACTGCTAACAGCGCTGGATGCTTGTGACAGACTCCACTTAGTTTATGTATTTGAGGACAGACTTTGGCGAGGATCTGCTCCCCATAGAATATCAACACATCGGGCAAGGTTTATACTAGAATCGTTGCAATGCCTAATGGAACAAATCAATAATCGGGGTGGCGGACTCAACATTATCTATGGAAATATCGAAGTTTCCATTCCACACTTCATGGATAAACACGGTGCTGAAACCTGCTTCCTTTCTAAGGAAAGTGCATGGGAGGAACATAAGACTGAGGAAGCACTTTCAAAAGTCGTACCAACAACCCTGGCTAGCAATGGTACTCTACTCCACCCTGATGACCTGCCATTCGCACTTAGTGATCTACCGGAAACCTTTACCCAGTTCCGGAAAAAAGTGGAAAAAAAGTGGATCGTACGACCGTGTCTCACACTGCCAAAGAGTCTAAATAGTTGCGACAGCACTCATGCTAACCTCCCCACCCTATCAGATTTGGGCTTTTCCAATAATACTTTGGACCCAAGAAGTTATTTCACCTTCCATGGAGGATCATTATCTGGACAGAATCGTATCAAGAATTGGCTATGGGACAAACAGTGTTTAAGCACTTACAAGCTTACTAGAAATGAAATGAGTGGGGCTGATTTCTCTTCGCGTCTTTCAGCCTGGCTAGCGACAGGCTGTTTGTCTCCTCGGGAAATCTATGAGGAAATAAAAGGATATGAAATTCAACATGGGGCAAATGACAGTACCTACTGGTTAATTTTTGAATTATTATGGCGTGACTTTTTCCATTTCCTCGCCCGGGTACACGGACCCAAGATTTTCCAAAGTTGTGGAATTCACCCTGAAAGAGAGAAGGGATTAGAACCAGACGATGCGGAAGACCAATTCCATAAATGGAAAAATGGAAGAACCAATAATCCGTTTGTAAATGCGAACATGAATGAACTTCGAGTAACTGGATGGATGAGCAATCGAGGCAGGCAAAATGTGGCCTCTTACTTAATTAACAACCTCGAACTTGACTGGCGTAAAGGAGCACAATGGTTTGAAGAGCAACTTATTGATTACGACCCATGCAGTAACTATGGAAACTGGCTTTATCTTTCAGGTTTCGGGAATGATCCCCGACCTGGTCGGTACTTCAACTTAAAAAAGCAAGCAGCTACTTACGACCCACAAGGAAAGTATACAAATACATGGAGCTAGGTTTACCAGTTCCTTATCAGTTGATCCCAATAGGTTTCAAGCGTTTCACTATCTGGAAAGGACTTAGATACAATGGCTTCTTTACTTAATGCATCGTGGTAATGGAAAATTATCTTTTTTTCGCCATTTAATTTCTTGAAAAGAAAAACTTGTGATTTATTAACACAAACGGAATTCCCTTTTTCGTCCACTCCTGCCATAATAACTTTTAGCTTTGTTTCTGATTTTTCCAAAAACGACCCCATGAAAATGCCTGCTAAAAAAACCAACAAAACACCGGCCCAAAGATTATTTTTCAATTTCATGATTTTATAAGTTTGATCTGCTGATAGTTATTTAGAATAAATTCAAACAATTGGATAAGAGTAAGAGTTTTTCAAGAATATCCTCAAAGTTTAGGTTTTCTTAATCTTGCAATGAACAAACTCTTTAGCATGGATCGATTAATTCCAGTGATTACAAAACTTGTCACTCAGTCACTAAAAACAAATCCCTTTCTATCAGATTGGACTACTGAGTTGTGCAATTGGATCCAAAATCAAAAAGACTTAGTCTACTGGTCGGGCAACACCTTCTCTGGTAAACCCTTTAATCCAAGGTCGTTAAAACTGCATTGCTTACAAAAAAACATATCTCCTATGGGATGGTTGGATCAAGAAGGTAAACTTTTAGTTTATGGAGAAATTGTAAAGAAGCCTAACTGCAATCGGTTAAATTTTTGCCGAATCATTGTCAGACCGAATCAAAGGGATCAAGGTTATGGGAAAAAATTCTGTAAGTCATTAATTGAAATAAGCCAAAAATTAGGAAATTATAGAAGTATAAGGCTCAATGTTTTGTCTAACAATAAACCTGCAATTTCATGTTATGCTAGTTTGGGATTTGAAATTATCGGTACATTGCCAAATGCTCGTAGAATCGATAACAAAAACCACGACTTAATGATTATGTCTTTGAATTTTCCCCTAGCTAAAGAATGAAAAAAGTAAGTGGTGGATTAGTATTGTACCGAAGGAATTCTAACAAAGATAAAATTCATTGTTTAGTAGCTCACCCTGGTGGCCCTTTTTTTAAAAATAAGGACGAAGGATGGTGGAGTATACCCAAAGGTGAACCCGAGCCAGATGAAGATATTTTTTCGGCTGCCCGGCGCGAATTCGAGGAAGAAACCGGAATGGCTCCTAGTGGCCCTTTTTTAGATCTTGGCTCAATTATCCAAAAAAACGGAAAAGAAGTTTTTGCCTGGGCTTTTGAAGGCGATTGGCCAGATGACCGCCTACCCGTCTGTAATGAAATTACTATGGAATACCCAAAGGGATCTGGTAAAACTTGGACATTCCCAGAAATTGACCGTGTCGAACTCTTGCCACTGTGCGATGCCAAAAAAAAACTTAGTAAACAGCAAGCTGAGTTACTCGACCGATTAGTAAAACGAACTTAGAAACCCAAGGAGGAGAACTAAGCTAAGATTGCAATCCCTCAATTAAATTTTTATACAGAGTATTATGCCTACTTTAGACCACTCACCTGATCGTTTAACTCCAAAGCTTTGGATTGTTGGATTAATTATTATTGTTGGGTTTAGCCGTCATCTTCCACTTGACTACCCTGGTCTCTTTAATTTTTCCCCCGCCTTGGCAATTTTCATGTTTTGTGGAGCATACATGAAGGGTCTTTTCTCGTGGGTAGCTCCAATCGTGGCGATTTTCCTTAGTGATTTATTCTTGAGTTCCTCTTATGGGATAAACTTCCTTGAACCATTCATGCTCGCTACTCTTGCCAGTTATATAGCCATATGGATATTGGGCAGAAAACTCGGAAATAATAAAAGTGCTTATTCTTGGACTGCCGGGGCTGTCGGGTCTGCCATTCTCTTTCATGTGGTTACCTGTGCTTTTGCTTGGATAATTAATCCTGCCTACATTAAGAACTTTTCTGGTCTTATCCAAGCGACTGTACTTGGCGAACCAGGATACGCCCCAGCCTATTTATTCCTTCGGAATTCTATTCTTAGCACGGTATTCTTTGGCCTTTGTTTTAGGTGGATTAAGATTACAGTTTTTTCGGAAAGCTTCACTCTAAGAGCTTCCACACCTGCCACTCAGCGCTAAGAGTATAGCCAGCTAGGAAGACCGTTGCCTTCGGGCTTCGAAAAGACAAACTCCAGTGGCGACGGACACATTCAAACATGCAACCGTCCCGCTCATTGGAATATAAATCAATTCGTCACAGTGTTTGGCTGTCAATCGACGTATTCCAGTTTCTTCTGCACCCATAATCAATCCACACGGCCCAGTCATCGAGGAATCATAAAGAGTCGTGGTTGCCTGATCACTGGTGCCTATCAAACGAATACCCCGCTCGGTCAACTTCTCCATATACCGAGCCAAATTCCCAACCCTAGCAATAAGTAGTCTTTCCACCGCACCGCAAGCAACATGTCTAACTACATCTGTTAAACCAGCCGAACGGTCATTGGGCAAAACAACCAAGTTAACACCCACACCATCTGCCGAACGCAAACAAGCTCCTAAATTCCTAGGGTCCTGCACTTGGTCGAGGAGAAGAATAAAAGGATCTTCCTTCAAGGCATCAAGCTTCTCCAAAGACTCTTCTTCGCCTAAAGTAGATACTGGTGCATCAGGATTTGCATGAGTCCGTCTTCCCAAGGATTTAGAATATCTGCGCTTCATCTAAAAAAACAAAATGATGAAGTCAAAAAGCTATCGAACTATTCGTGAAAGTCAGTCCCTTTAACCGTAGCATTAACATAGTTTTTTCGAATACAAAAATCTCCAAATCTTTCCTCAGGGTCACGATTAGCAGCAAAATCTTCGAGCACGGGTTGCAACTCATTAACAATTTCTTCGTGAGTAATCGCCGGACGGTACAACTTATTCAAACGGGTACCATCAAGACCAGCGCCCAGGTATAAATTGTATTTCCCTGGTGCTTTACCAACCAAACCAATTTCGCCAAGATATGGACGACCACATCCGTTGGGACAGCCCGTTGATCGTATAGCTATTGATTCCCCTCGTAGGCCTAGACGATCAATAATCGTCTCAAGTTCGTCAACCAATTGGGGTAAGTAGCGTTCACTCTCTGCAAGAGCTAAACTACATGTGGGCAAAGCGGTACATGCAATTGAATTGAGCCGAATACCAGACAACTGGTCAGGTAGTGTCATTCCGTGATCACTGAGAATTCCAACAAGTTTTTCCTTATCCTCTGCAGCTACGCGGGCAATGATTACATTTTGATTGGCGGTAAGGCGAAATTGACAAGGGATTTCTTCTGCAATTTTTCGCAGTGCTACACGACCACGACTGCCTTCTTCGTCTCTTAGACGTCCCCCCTCAACAAATAAGCCATATGCCCATTTCCCATCAGCATCCTCGGTCCATCCATACCTATCAGTAGTGGAATCAAATTTAAAATCTCGAGACTCTTGCAACTCCCAACCAAGACGACGGTTCAGTTCTTCAAGCATCCAATTCGCACCGCGATCCTCAACCGTGTACTTCAACCGTGCATGTCTTCGGTCTGAGCGGTCACCAAAATCGCGTTGTATTTTAACGACCTCTTCTGCGACTTGAACCACCTGATCAGGAGAGCAAAAACCAATCACATCAGCTAGCCTTGGATAAGTGGTGGTTTTGCCATGAGTCATGCCCAAGCCACCACCTACCAAAACATTATAACCCACAACCTTTTCGCCATCAGGTATTCCAACAAAACCAAGGCAGTTGGAAAAAACATCCACATCATTTCTGGGGGGTAATGCCACAGCAATTTTAAATTTCCTTGGCAAATATGTCTTACCGTAAATGGGCTCTTCAATTTCTTCGCCAATTGCTCCCTGTTTTTCTCCATCCAGCCAAATCTCAGCATATGAAGAAGTTTGAGGAGTCAAATGATCATGAAGATTTTGAGCAACATCGAGTGCTTGCTGGTGAAGTGATGATGCAAAGGGATTGGAAGGAGACATTACATTGCGATTCACATCACCACAAGCTGCCAAGGTATCAAGAAGGGTATCATTGATTTCCTTCATCGTTTGCTTGAGGTTACGCTTAAGCACACCGTAGAGTTGAAAAGCCTGACGAGTCGTCAGCTTCAAAGTACTTTCTCCAAATTTATCGGCTAGTTTATCAATACCAATCCATTGACTGGGAGTACAAACCCCTCCTGGCACGCGTATGCGTATCATAAATGAAAAGGCTTTTTCCTTCTTTTCCTTAATCAAGGAAGCTCGTATATCACGGTCGTCCTGCATGTAGGTACCATGAAACTTAGTCAGCTGAGCATCCTCTGCCGAGATGGACCCGGTGGAATCGTCGGACAAGCTTTCCGAGATTGTTCCTCTCAAAAAGTTACTTCGTTCCTTGATGCCTTCGTTGGCGGATAATTTCTTGGGTTTGTTTGGATCGGAGATCATAATGTATGATTTATTTCTAAGGATTTTACAAGGTGTGGCAAGTAATGCATTTTAAAATCAATAAATGGGTACAGCGTCTAAAGTTAGACCTGGATTAAAGTTTAGTCCACCTCGCAAATTAGACCACAATCCGTTTGGGTCAAGGTGTGCAGCATGAGCTATCATGGCAGCGTTGTCACCAGTATGCCTCTTTTCAGCAGCTAAAAAAATCACATTTCTTTCCTGACAGATTTTGCCGAGTCGATCCCTCAAGTTCTCGTTATTAGCTACCCCTCCTGACAAGCCAAAACTACGGTATCTTTTCCTCCCTAAAAACTTATGGCACTTTTGACCCAATTGGTCCATAGCGGCTTCTTGATACGAAGCACATAAGTCCGAGTGCTTCCGCTCGACCTCGACTTTACTCATTTTTTGTAAGGTATAAAGCAGGCTTGTTTTAAGTCCTGAAAAACTAAAATCATGATCTTCTTTCGATTTAAAAGCTCGTGGAAAGGAATAAGTTGTTGGATTTCCATTCTTTGCCGTTTGCTCAAGTTCCGCTCCACCAGGATATGGAATACCAAGAAGTTTCGCACCTTTATCTAATGCCTCCCCGGCAGCATCGTCTTTTGTTCTTCCAATGACAGTAATCGATCGGTCCTCAGTAATTTCAAACAAGAGGGTATTCCCACCAGAAACCAATAATCCAAGATGCGGAAGGTGTTCAGTCCATCGATAGGTTTGATCATTCGATCTCATAAATGGGGAATAAGCATGCCCTCTTAAATGATTCACACCGTACACCGGTATACGCCAAAGCATCCCCAAAGTCTTGGCAATAGTCAGACCAACACCGAGGCAACCAATTAACCCTGGGCCACAAGTAACGGCAATTTTAGAAATTTTGGTAGGCAATTTAAATTCTTGGTCTAATTGATCAAGCAATGGGAAAAAGTTGTCCAAATGTTGACGAACAGCTAAATCGGGCACGACCCCACCGTATTCTGCGTGCTTGATGACTTGTGAGTGTATCCATTCATTTACAACACCGCGTTGAGGACAAAATAAAGAAAGAGCGGATTCATCACAGGAACTTTCAATTCCCAAAATCATTACATTGCTGGCTTGAGTTTCACGCCAAATAAGCTACCCAAAAGCTATGTGCCCGACAACGCCAAAGCTTTCCAAAATAACATCAAATTCCTTTATTGATAGATTGAATGGGCGAAAACAAATGCCTTACGACGAATTTTTAGAGTGGGTATTATATGACCCACAAATTGGATATTATCAAAATTCTAAATATCGGGTAGGGAAATTTAAACACAATGATTTTTATACTTCTTCCAACCTTGGCGACGTCTGGGGTAGTTTGATTGTTGAGGCTTGCACAAACTTACTGAGAGGAAATGACCCTGGTTTATTTACATTTATTGAAATCGGTGCAGAGCCTGGGACTTCTACTTTAGATGGTATTGAGAATCCTTTTAAACAGGTACGAGTAGTTCGGTTAGGAGATACGTTTAATGTCCCGAAACGAGCGATTATTTACAGCAATGAGTTGCTTGACGCTCAACCCTTTAGGCGATTTCGCTACCATCAAGAAGCAGACGACTGGCTCGAGATTTTCGTAACTCTAGAAGGGGACGAACTAAAGGAATTAGATTTGGAAAGAAAAGGACCTCTTCCGTTCCCTCCCCCCCACCATCCAACTGAGGGCTACCTTATCGATTGGCCATGTGGATCATTGTCCATGATGCAAAAAATTTTATATCCGCCATCCTGGAAAGGAGTTTTTCTAACCTTTGATTACGGATTGGATCTAAATATTCTCATGCAAGATAGACCAGAAGGTACTGCAAGAGGGTACTACCGTCAAAAAATGAATAGCAAGTTACTCGACCATCCTGGTGAACAAGACCTTACTTGTCATTTGTGCTGGGATATTTTGGAACACTGTTTGAAAGAAAATGGATTCAATCCTTCAATTCGTATGAGCCAAGAGTCTTTTTTGTTAAAATATTCAACCTCTACTATTCAGCGTATTTTCAGGGAAAGTGAAGGACCAATGGACGCCAACATGCTTGCATTACGGGAGCTGATACATCCAGCCCACTTAGGTCATGGGTTACAGGGACTAGCAAGTACCCGGTTTTAAAGGCAAACCCTTTTCTTCAATTAAGGCAAATGGGGTTCTGGCTTAAATCCTTGAGGACGACCAACTTCAAAAAGCTCTCGAATTGTTCCTTCATCCCAAACTGATGCAAAAATTGCAAACTCGTCGATGGATCCTCTAAGAGAAAGCTTAGGATTACGGTCGGGGAATGCCTGGAAGTGTCCCAATAAACCTTTTTTCAAAGAGATTGAATTAGCCTGGTTTATTTTCTCACGACTAAATGAACGCCCGTTGATAAAATGGTTTACCCATTTTTTCTCCGCATCAAAACTCGTAGCTAAATGAACCCACTTTCCAAGACGATCCGGAGGGAAAGCCACGGCAGATTCATAGGTTTCTATTAAATTGGATGTTTTAACTTCAAGCACAAGCTTCCCGAAGGAGTTCACAGACCATCCAATCGCACCGTCTAAATGAGGTTTTGAAAAGACCAGAGGTGCGCCATCGGCCCCCAATCCATTGAGCCGCACCCAGGCTACTAATGTCGCCTGTCTCAGGGACTTGTTAAGATTTAAGCACACCCGGTCATTATCTTGGGCAAATTCCAAGGCACCTTTGCCAGGCCAGCGACCCTCTGTCCAATTACATCCAATTACCGCACCGTCTCCGGCTCCGCTAGCACGATTTGTTTCGTCCCTGACAACCCGAGACCAAGAATCATGTCCATCAAAGCCATAGTAAAGCAATGTGTTGGGGTCCGCTGCTAATTCTTTACTTTTTTTCATCCAAGCGGATCTTCGCCTGTGCGCGTTTTCCAAAGAGCGAAAAGCTAAGTCAGCGGTTCCAAGGAAATTTCCAGAAGGCATATCTAATGGTGTTGAAATCCCAAAGGAATCTAAATAAATCGCCTCGCCCCCTGAAAGCTCATTAAACACTTCATTCCCCTCAAAATCGACGCCTTTGTACTGAACCTTACCTCTGTAAACAAAAACCTCAGCCGAACCCTCTGGATGAACCTCGACCCCGAAATCTGTACCCAAGTCGACTACCCGGCCCATTGGAAGATCAACGCTAAAACCAATTGCTACTTTAGGAACATGAGCCCGTAGCTTACCTAATCTTATAGACATAGCATTGTCATTAATTAGCTTAGCATCTACCGGGCCTTCCAATATCGCAGTAGCTCCTTGCATAAACTCCAATTGGGCCATCCCACTTTCTATCTCGAAAACACCGGGCTCAAGTGCGGAGCCAAGCTCTGGGCGATTATTTGTATTCGAAGACCACTGCAACCCCACGGATTTAGTAAGCACGGCGACAGGAGAAGTTCGATCTGATTTATATAAACTTTGGTATTCTGGTACGGAAAAACTCTGTTTAACGACAGCTCCACTTGTATCATTCCCGCTAAAAGAACTATAGGAAAGATTCGAGTAAAGATATACTCCGACAACCAATACCGCAGCCATTGGTAGCCAGGGTTGAATAAAATTAATAAATTTCAGAATTTGGCTACTATCCTCAGGCTCTTCTTTAACAGATAAACTTTCGTCTGCATAGCTACTCAAGCTCACAGACATATCCACAAAAGAAACATATATGCGGCGAGCCTCGGCAGATTTACTAAGCCAACCTTCTAAGCGCCTTTTCTGCTCGAAAGAAAGGTTCCTCTCAACCAATCGATCGAGCAATTCGTACAACTCGATGATTTCTAAATCGCTTAAGCTCATCAAGGGGTTTCCACGCTGACCTCTAAGCTCACACAATCGTGCAAATTTTTTCTTATTCGCGTCAGGGCCTTGTATGCTCCTTGAATTGTGCGACCGCAGGCTTGAGCTGCAGCCTTTACATTATGCCCAGATTCATAGCGGATTAATACCATCCGGCGATCCCTTTCATTTAATTTTTGTAAACATTTAGAAAGTGCCCGATGTCGATGGTCAAGCTCCTCCTCCATCTCTACACGAGTTTGAGAGATGACCTCAAACACTTCCTCGTTGAAAATAACTTTAGAGGTTGCGTACTTTTTGCGGGCGGCACGAACTTTCCAATAAGCAATTTGACAAGCCCATGAATAAAAGTTTGTTCCTGAAGTGTAATCTGCGAACTTTTCACAAATAGTCAGGCTTGCTTCTTGAAGAATATCTTCCGCATCTGAACGAGAAGGCACTAAAGTCATTATATAACTTAACAACTTTCTTTGATGCTTCATCATCAACTGTACCAATTCGGCTGAACCGTCTGGAAGGTTAGAACTCATTAAGAAAATATATGTACGCTATACGGCTTTAGTACTGAGTGAAACATTCCTAAAATCAGACATATTGTCGAGAGAACCTTTCTCCAATCTATCCAATCCTCTACGGTTAATCTCTTTTCGAGCCTTCTCTAAAGATTTTGATGCAAGTTTGACCTTACGAGTTTTTGTTCTACCAGAATTACCTTTATGAAACTCAGTCATACGGTAATAAATTACCCCACTCGGAGACTGAGTCAATCGGTCGGTCAGTCGAACTTCTTTTTTCCTACGACGGCGCAGCCTTTTTACACTGCAAGTCGGATGACTTTCCGAACCAGTTGTATTATCACGCCCCAGGTCTCCGCCTGCGTCTTTAAGTAATCGATCAATGGTCGGATCATCCAAGTATTTATTTCGGAGATCGGTACAGATGAAACCTTCTTCATAAATTACTTCCTCCATTGGATCGTCGATCATCATTACTTGATTAGGCGGGCCCAATACATCTCGTAAATCTTTTGAGTACCAATCAGTCGCCTTTTCTACTGCCTTTCTGCGGTTGCATCCGTAAAAATATTTATGAGCCACAAAAATTCGACCCGAGCTAAGTCGGGCTTCCAATAAATATTTAGTGTCATAAATTAGACTAAAGTATTGGTCGTAAGGGATTAACAAAGTGGCTTTGTACTTTTGGAAATCATTAATTTTCATCATCATCTATATATCCTTTTGGCGTTATTTGTATAATTGTGGGACAACTATTCCATAGCCCACGACTTCAAACTTTGGACAAATTAAATTTGAAATTCTCGCGAACTAACCCTCACCAAGAACTTAATATATTAGAACATGACTTGATACTCCGTAGATTTATTTAATTAATTTGGTAAGCATTCTCTTTAAATCAGATCCCTGAAATGGGGAAAATCCAACGGCAACATCATGTACGATTCCTCCCTGATCAATCACCACAGTATGGGGCAATCCTTTTACATCAAAGGCATCATAAGCTGAAGAATTTTCATCTAACAAAATTGATAGCTCATGCAAGTTATACTGATTAATAAATTCTAATAACTCTTCCATCGAAGCATCTTTATTAACGCTGACAAGTTTTAATTCTGAGGAATTAAATTCTCTGGTTGCCTCTAATAAAAGAGGTAGATTACGGATTGAAGGCCCAGACCAAGTAGCCCAAAACCCAAGCACAACTACTTTTCCTTTTTGTTGAGCTAAGTTAAAGTCTTCACCGCTAAGCATGGGAAGAAACAAATTAGGCGCAGGTGAACCTTCTAATCTTCTAGCACCAATTTTAGTAATTTCTATTGGAGGCATAGGAGAAAGTGCGGATATAGATGCTGATACGATTTCAGTAATAACTGATGAATTTAATTCCATGCTTAGCTGGAGACAATTTTCTCTTATTTCGGAATTCATGTTTCGCAAAGCAATAAGGGCAACTCGAGCCTTGAGTTCCTGAGCAAGAGCAAGTTGAGCCACACCTAAAGAACCTTGATACAATGTGTTTAATCCGTTTGCTGAAACTTCATCTAAACACTCGATCAAAAGTTCTAAAGATATGGATTCTTCCCGAAAAGATACTCCCCAGGCAATTTCTTGAACCCCAGCAAAAGCATTAAACAAGGGGTTCGAGAACTTATCATTACCAACTATTTTTTCACGAAGAGAATCTGGCAATTTGAAATAAAAAGATATTTGGCGATCGTCAGATAAATTATCGAGCAAAGGAATTCTTTTTTCACTTATATCAAAACTTCCACCAAGATGATCAGTAGAATGGGAAACCAACGCATTCACCATTGTTTTGTTTCCATCGAGAGTAATATCAACGGACAAATTCATATCCAAAAACAGTTGAGATTCGCTTTGCTCTACCGATTTGTAAAAATTACTAATGGGTAAGATGAATTTTAGAGACTTTTTAGTTAAAACTTCCCCTAAGTCTAAATCTTGAGCTACGCCCGTCGTAAATTCGTCTCTTAGTTGCTTTTTGAACCAAGATAAAAAACGAGGCAGGTCCATCGGTTTATCAGCAATTATATTGATGGATAAAAAAAGATCAGAAAAAGATAACTGATTAGAATTATTATTATCAGCCAACGCATCTATTCCATTCACAACGGCAGTAAAATGAGTAAAATCATTTTCTCTTAAGCCCATGGCATTAAGAATTTCATCCTCTTGATCTAAATCACGATCAAAATTATCTGCCCATTGACTCATCTGAGGATACTTATTCTCTAGCCACCTTGAAACCCCGCTGCTCTCAATTGATCTTGCATCAATGGATAAAAGGAAATCCAAATCGGCATTAGCAAATCCAGGCTTTTTAAAATAAGTAATGCAAATTAAGGGTAACCAGATTAACCTAAAGTTGCACAATAACCCAAGGCACTTTACGAGTTTAACAAACATGCTTGAACCGATAAACATTGGTTACCCGTGCAGAAAAGCCAACAGATTGGTAGAGTCGATTGGCAACATCACGACTTGGACGAGAAGTTAGATCAATCGTCAATACACCCATTTCCTGGGCTTCCTTTAATGCATGCATGGTGAGTAATTTACCAACCCCTTTCCCACGTGCTTTAGTGTCCACGACTACATCCTCTACCCACCCACGTAGTCCTGTAGGTATAGGGAAGGTTACGAGACTCAGCATGCCAAGGACTTGATCATTGTCTTCTGCAAAATAGAGATGAGTAGACTCAGCGTTAAGAAGGGATGTGAATTCTGCCTTAGTCAAAAGATTAGCTGATTGAGAAAGCTGAGGAATTAAATGATTAATCTCTCGTAAGTTTTTCTCAGTTTTTTCAGAAACTTTTCTTATTCTTATCATTTGATTATTAAGCTAACTTACGAGTTAGTTTCTACCAATAAAAAACCCTGCTGATCCTGCTTAATTCTTTGGTATTGCGTAAATGCATACAACCATTCAGAGTAGAGGTTAATTATGCCCGGACAATTGGAGGTTTTGAATGCTCTAGCGTTAAATCGTAAAAGAGACTTAAACAACCGAAATGAGTCTCGTGCACTTCAATGTTATCAATAAATAAAGACAATCAGTATTATGGAAATCTATGTGGGAAACCTCCCTTGGTCCGTTAGCGATCAAGAATTATCAGAGATGTTTAATGAACATGGAACCGTCGATCGCGCATCCGTTATCGTAGAACGTCCTTCCGGACGATCCAAAGGTTTTGGGTTTGTTACGATGAACAACGATGACGAAGCCAATCAAGCCATTGAGGCGTTGAATGGTACCGACATGAATGGACGCCCCTTAAAGGTAAACGAAGCACGTCCTAAGGAATAGTGTTTGTTGCCTTGGGAGGATTACCCAAGGCAACTTTTCCTGATTACGGGCAGCATTACTTTTATAATAACTTAAACATTGCTTGCCTCACGGTTTTCGTTAAGAAAACCGAACATGCCACCTAAAAAAGATCTTTCATTTCTAGAAAGCGTCAACAAGAGTTTCAACCTGGCTGCTGAAGCCATGGATTTACCCAAGGGGTTGGCTAGACAAATACGTACCTGCAACGCAGTTTGCGAGATGAAGTTTGGTGTAGAACTAAACGGCGGATACGAAATCTTCACTGGTTGGCGGGCTACTCACAGTGAACATGCCCTTCCTGCTAAAGGAGGCATACGTTATGCACCCTTTGCCGACCAACAAGAAGTAGAGGCATTGGCTGCGTTGATGACCTACAAATGTTCGATTGTAAATGTTCCTTTTGCTGGATCAAAAGGTGCACTTAGCATCGATCCTAAGAAATATTCGTTAGAAGAATTGGAACACATTACTCGCCGATTTGCTCAAGAATTAGACAAACGGGGC
>JABGUO010000511.1 GCA_018646565.1 Opitutia bacterium
AGTCCTTTTTGCTTAACGATACCCGGCATATCCAAAACATTCCCCTTACCCACCGAGTAGCTAAAAATTGCCTTACCATCATGAACATAATGCCCCTTAAAATGGGCCCAGTTTTTGGGCAAGGTTCCCATTCTCGGAAATGATTTGTAAGGCTGACGGCGTGGGTCCTTCTTAATCATTTCCTTGGTCTCTGCCCAACCAGGAAGCATATTCGTCCGGAAAAGATTGTAGCTTTCCTTTACAACTGCCGCTGCTCCATGTGCTCCGGCATAAGGCATACCACTGGCCTTTAAACTCTGATCGTTCGTCCAAGCCAATGAATAGGAAAGGGTTTCGCTATCAAAGACCATACCGGCCCGCCGGTCTTCACCAAGCGGTACCAGGTGAGCCCTTGAAACAATATAGCGAACTTTTTGCCTAACCTCATTAATTTGACCAAGCAGTTTCGTCGCTTCCTTGAGCAAACCATCTATGGGACTTCCTTCAAATTTTGGGAGAAGTTCAAATTCAGCAATTTGCATAGGTATCTTTCCATCTCCAACCAATTCCGGAAAAACGACCCGGTAAGTCGAAAAACTTTTCCCATTGGGAAATCTCATCGTTTTTAATTTTCCACGCCCTCTGGAAACCGGGATCGAACCACTCGCAATTTGAGTGAAATTCTTCCCGTCGTTGGACCCACTGAGAACAAAGCTTTTCGGATCTCTTTCCGGTGCATCGTTTGCGGATGTGATTGTGATTCCATTCACGATTGTATTTTGAACCTTTATTTCCAGCCCGCTACCTGCCCCGTCAAAATTGAGATATTTGGTGGCTGGTTGATCATCGATTGCAAGGGATGGGCTCTCATTTTTTGGAGAATTTTCGGAAGTTCCTTTAATCGGGTTTGAAGGTCGGCTCAGATCAATTGTTTTTAAATTGGATAAATCTTCCAGTCCGATATTCGTAAACTCATCGCCTCCCATTTCTCGTACCTTTGCCAGAAGCTTTTTCTCACGCAGATACAATCTTTTTAGGCGATCGCTTGCATCCTCTGCTGGTGGCCAGGCCACAACCGGTGCAGTCTCAATCGCAGTCGATACCACCGGTCCAAAACGATGCTTAAAATAACCGCCACCCGAAACCACCTTAGATGGTTTTACTTCAACGTAATTCTGGGCCAACTCAATCACCTGCTTGGCAATGTCACGAATTTCTTCATCTCCCAGATCCAAGTGACCCCCTTTGGCAGGCATCTTAACTAATGACTGGGAATCTACTGGACTACCATGAGTAATAAATTTGATCACACCATTCATGTTGCCCGACTTCACAAGCTCCGAAGTCATCAGACTGGGAAACACTCCCCCCACTCCGTTCAAGTCCGGGCCATGACACGGTGCACAGCGTTGAGTCAAAACCGGTGTAAGTCCCTTGGGCACTGCCAAGGAAAAACTTACCGATAATGCAAATGAAGTGAGTAAGAAAAAAGCTCTTAGTAAGGCGGTCATAAATAAGTTTAATAAATGAGGGCTGATCTGTGGTTTCGAGGAATAAAAGAAAAGAAGATAAGAGAGAGAATTAGAAGACTTACATTAAATAAAAAATTCAATTTATCGATACAGTAAAACTATAAACATAAAAATAAATTAGGAGGAGAAAGCGTATATTTCAGAAGTAAAGAAATACTCTCATAATAGTATTCTCCGCAAAAAGCCTACATTTGTCTAAAAACTTTCTGTATCGTATGTTTATTACCAACCGAATTAACGATTACTTTTCTTTTAGAGACGTACTGAAACGAAGTCCAAGAGTAATGGAAATGCGGGCTTGGGCATGCTCCCGTGATCAAACCCCTTAATCTCGCGTAAAAAAACCGCCGGGTTACCAACTTTTTTCATCATTCTCCAAAAATATGCCGTCTCTTCATAACGGCCAAACAATTCCAACTCCCGATCGCCAGTGATTAACAAAATGGGCGGTGTCTTCTTTTTCACATGGAAAAGCGGACCCATTTCATCGACCACCACCTGACTCCATGGAATTCCCCTTTCCTTCCGAACCGTAAAATGAGTAATCGTATGTCCACTAAATGGAACCAAACCAGCAAGTTGATTGGGAGAATACCCAAAGGCCTTCAGGTATCTCGGATCCAATCCAACCATACTTGCCAAATAGCCTCCGGCAGAATGTCCGCTTACAAACACGGCGGATGGTGATCCGCCAAAATCTTTGATATTTTTAAGGGTCCATGCGACCGCAGCGGCCGCATCTTCAATATAAGCCGGTGATTTTACTCTCGGACTGAATCGATAATTCGCAGTCACGATCACCATATCCTTTTTTCGAAGGGGTAAGGGAATGGTCCGATTCCCTTTGGATATTCCTCCTCCGTGAAACCAAATCACCACTGGCAAATTTTTCCCACTCGCCGGGCCATACACATCCAGTCGGCAACGAAGTTTTTGATA
>JABGUO010000512.1 GCA_018646565.1 Opitutia bacterium
AAACCATACTTCGGATCTCCACTTTTAAATTGGGAGGCCATGATTACCCCTCCCAAGCCAGCCAGTGCCCCGCAACTTGCATATACGCCAAGCAAAACTTTCTTCACCGGCACTCCGGATAGTCGGGCTGCTTCCGGGTTTCCACCGACCGCATAAATATATCTTCCCAGGGTGGTTCGGCTCATTAGAGTATGGGCCAAAAGATAAAGAACGACCATCAGCACCACCGCATTAGGTACCCCTCCCAAATCATCTCCCCGTCCAAGCCAATCAAAAGATTGGGGTAATTGATAAATCGAAAGTCCGCCCGAAAGCATGTAGGCCAAACCACTGCCCACCATCATCATTCCAAGCGTCGCCACAAAGGGGGGCACTCCAAAATATGCAACCATCGAGCCCGAAAACAGTCCTAAAGCAGAGCAGGCCAATATTGCTAAACCACACCCAGCTATCATTCCTGTAACCGTCGCCTCATCGCCCCCAAACCATTCCCGGATTACCCAGGTGGCCAAGACTGCAGACACCGCAATTAAACTCCCCACCGAAAGGTCGATTCCGGCGGTTATAATAATAAGCGTCATTCCAATCGCCAAAATCGCAATGACCGCTATTTGATTGGCTACATTTAACAAATTCGAAGCCTTCAGGAAATTCGGCCAAAACGAAGATTGAGGTGAAACTACCTCTACATTTGACATTTTCACTTCCGCTTTTTGGAAATTTTGAAGCACTGCCAAATTTACAAATGTTTTCTCACAGGCAAGCAGATTCAAACTCTTATTCTGATCAAAACTTGCCCGTAATCCCTTACCTAGCTCTGGCGGGCCACCCTCTACTACCCCGGCAATCTCCCATCCAGATTGGGTCAACAATTCATTCAATCGAAAAGTAAATGCTTTCCCCTCATCCGTTTTTCGTCCCGCAATCAATACCCGACCAGGCGTCTGAAATGATTGTTTTATTGACTGTGCAAGCACTTCGGCCGCATCCCCTCCTTGCGGTTGCTGTTCTTCCAGTGTGATCCAGCTGAAAAAGGCACAAAGAATAACCAGTACTCCCAGCATTCCATAATCTGAGGAAAATATTGTTTTAACCCATTTCATAATATCACCTCCTTGGCATCATGCCGCTTTTTCCACTTTTTCTCCAATCGCCAGACTCATTAAAGTTTTTTGGGTAACCTCTGAACTATTAGTTAATTCTCCCATTATTCCCCCCTCTTTCATCACTATTATTCGGTCACTCATTCCCAATACTTCCGGCAATTCCGAACTGATCATGATAATCCCCTTACCTGCCTTGGCTAACTGATTCATCCATTGATAAATTTCAAATTTTGCACCCACATCAATCCCTCGGGTAGGTTCATCAAAAATAAGGATTTCCGCATTCCTCTCCAGCCATTTAGCAAGGACCACTTTTTGCTGATTTCCACCAGATAGTTGAGATGCCAGTTGTCTCTGCCCAGAAACTTTAATCTGTAATTTGTTTATATATCCCTCGAAGGATTGAGCTTCAGAACCACCATTCAACCAGCCCTTCCTGGAAAACTTTTTTAAATTGGGCAGTCCAAAATTTTCTTTAATTGACTGCCCCAAAACAAGGCCCTGGTCTTTTCTGTCCTCAGTCAACAAGCAGATCCCTGCCTCAATTGCATCCTTTGGATTGTTTAATTTAAGTTTTTCACCGTCCAATATAATCTCACCGTCATCTGCAATATCCGCACCAAATAAAAGCCTTACTGTTTCCGTTCGTCCCGCCCCCACTAAACCGGTTAGGGCAACGATTTCTCCCGCCCGCACCTCCAGAGAAACATTTCGAACTTTTTGCCCACGATTCAAATTTTTGGCCTTTAATCGAACCTCCCCGGGCGACCTCTTCTCCTTGGGGAATTCATTTTCCAATTTCCGTCCCACCATCATTTCAATAATTTTTGTTCGGTCCAGTTCATCCCTTGACAATTGACCCACCCGAGCACCATCCCTCATTACAATAGCCCGGTCTGCCACCCGTTCAATTTCCTCCAATCGATGGCTCACATACACAACGCCTATCCCTCGAAGCTTGAGGTCATCAATTAACAGGTAAAGTTGTTCGACTTCCTTTTTTGTAAGAGCCGCACTGGGTTCATCCATCACTAAAATTTGGGCATCCCGCACCAGAGCTTTGGCAATCTCAACCAATTGTTTTTCCGCCACAGTTAAACTATCACACAATGCATCCGGATTAATTCCCGCTCCAATTCTCCTCAAAACTTCTCCGACCTTTTCCTTTTCTTCGCTCTTTCGTACCCAACCAAAATCGGACGGTTCAATACCGAGAAAAATGTTCTCTGCCGCAGTTAATCCAGGAACCAAGTTAAATTCCTGATAAATAATTGCCACTCCTGCGTCCAGTGAATCAGTTGGCTTTTCCCAGTGCTGAACTTTCCCGCGCACCGACAATGAACCCGAGTCCGCCTGATGGGCTCCCCCCATTACCTTAATTAAAGTACTTTTCCCCGCACCGTTTTCTCCCAATAATGCCACACATTCGCCCCCCTTTAATTCAAAGTCCACCGACTGTAAGGCATGCACGCCGGGAAAGCGTTTTTCAATTCCCTTTAGCTCAAGTAGGTACTGATTCTTTGTGCTCAAAAGCTAAATTCCCAATCAATATAAAATTTTTATTTGAATAATTCATCACGAATTTCCTGAGCACTTTGGATACAGGCTTCTCCCATTTCTTCAAAACGATCTTGCTCCAGGCGTATAGAAGGGGCAATCACCGTGATCGCAGCCACAGGATAATGGTAGTCATCCAAAATTACCGCGGATACACAATGGATTCCCTCCAACCCCTCTGCCAAGTCGAGTGCGTATCCACGCGACCTAATTTTTTGCAGATCGTCATTTAACTGCGAACGGGTGGCCAGTGTGCTTGCGGTAAATCTTTTCAAATTCACTTTATTTAAATAAGTTTCAAATTCGTCCGGGGGCAGAGAAGCCAGAATTGATTTACCGGGAGCACAGGAATAACAGGGCACGCGTAGTCCAATCCGTCCAGATACCTTGATAGGCTGATCGGATTCACACTGCTCCAAAACCATCATTTTTCCCTCGACCATTACTAATAACTGGGTCGTCTCTCCGGTTATATCACGTAATTTTCTTAATGAATCCCACGCAGAAACAACTAGACTCTTATCATTAATTTGCGGTCGGGTTAAATCAGCAACCCGGTTGGTTAAGACATACCTCCGGTCATCCTCCCGTCGGTAGAGCCATCCGCGTTTATGCATCGTTTCGGTAATTCTTCCCACGCTGTTCACCGGAATAGAAAGTGCCCGCGCAATCTCGCTGGACGATTTCCCCGTCCGGAAACGGCCTAAATATTCAAGGATCGCCAAAGTTCGCTCCGTCCCCTTGGCCGAAGCTTCCTGCCTAATAAGTATAGTTTCAGCCATAAATTAAATTACCGATATTTATTGAAGGGTCGGATCATTCTCCCCATCCAGCTTCCTGTACAATTGGGTCGGAATAAGCACTTCTTTCTCCACTTCATTCCCCGCAAAGTAGTCCATCATTAATTGCACCGTCTTTTTACCGATTAGATCGGGAAATTGAATGGGATCTGCAAATATCTTTCCGTCCTTAATTGCCTGCTTTCCTTCGGGTTGTCCGTCAAATGCAATAATAGTTACCTGATCCTGCTTTCCCGCTTTTTCCAAAGCCGCACGTGCTCCCAATCCGGACGGGTCATTAATCGCAAAAATTCCCCGCAGATTAGGGTGAGCCTGTAATGTGTCCTCCGTTACCTTATATCCCTCATCGCGTACACCGCCACCGTCTAACTGAGCCACCACTTCAATCTTGTTTGCGGATAAACCGGCGTTGTAATTCCCAATTACTTCCTCAAAGCCCTGCACCCTCAACTGACAGGAATTCGCCTGCGGAAAATGTACAATCAAAACCTCTCCACCCTGTTCGCCGAGAGCCTCAATCATTGCCTCTCCGGCCAATTTCCCACCCTGCAAATTATCGCTCCCCACATGGCTGACCACTTCCGCACCTTCAGCCACACACTTCAAATCGCAGGTAAATACAGGCACTCCTGCTTTATTCGCTTTTTCTATCGCCGGACCGATCGACTGCCGGTCACAGGGGTTTAATATAATCGCGGCCACTCCCTTGGTTAAAAAATCATCAATTTGATTCGCCTGTTTTTGCACATCCCGATCTCCATCGACCACCACCACCTCATA
>JABGUO010000513.1 GCA_018646565.1 Opitutia bacterium
GACTCGCGAAAACTCTAGCAGTTAAAACTTTAGCCAAGTGTATGAAAGCGGAGTTCAAAAGAATTCAATTTACACCTGACCTGTTACCCGCCGATGTAGTGGGAACACTTATATATAGTCCCAACAAGGGGGAATTCACCACGAAAAAAGGTCCTATATTTACAAATTTACTGTTAGCCGATGAAATTAATCGGGCACCTGCGAAAGTCCAAAGTGCTCTCCTTGAAGGAATGCAAGAAAGACAAGTAACTATAGGGGATGAAACATTTATGCTGCCCAAGCCTTTTCTAGTTCTTGCCACTGAGAATCCGATCGATCAAGAAGGAACCTACCCTTTACCGGAAGCTCAAATGGATCGCTTCATGCTTAAATTATTAGTTGATTATCCGGACAGAGATGAAGAGTTAAAAATACTGGACTCGAATGCAAATGTAAGCGTGGAGCATCCAGTAAGTCCAGTAGTAGATGCGGAAACGATTTTTCGATCAAGAACCCTCATTGACAGTATATATTTGGATGAAAAGTTAAAAGGATATTTGGTAGATGTTGTACTTGCCACACGGAATCCTGAAAAATATGGCGCTTCAGAACTCAGTGCTTTTATTCGTTTTGGAGCATCGCCCCGTGCAACGATAAGTTTGGCTCTTGCTTCCAAAGCAGCCGCATTTATGCAGGGGCGCAGTTTTGTTACCCCACAAGATATCAAAGATATCGGATTAGATGTACTACGACATCGGGTCATTATAAGTTATGAAGCCGAGGCGGAAAATGTGTCCAGTGACGACATCATTAAAAAGATTTTTGAAACAGTCCCTGTTCCTTAATCTTTATTTTTATTTTTTGCTCAATTTTAAATTAATATCATGGAGGAACCCGATCAGGAGTTTACCCGGGAAATACTTCGTAAGGTAAGGCAAATTGAAATTCGCTCTAATCGCCTTGTTTCTGAGGCATTAGCGGGATCCTACCACAGTGCGTTTAAAGGCCAAGGTATCGACTTTGAAGAAGTAAGAGAATATCAACCTGGGGACGAAGTACGATCTATTGATTGGAATGTGACTGCAAAAATGGGTTTTCCCTTCGTCAAGCAGTACCGTGAAGAGCGAGAATTAACCATCCTCCTTGCCATTGATATAAGTAAGAGTACCCAATGGGGTTCCACTCATAGAAGTAAGAGAGATAAATTAGCAGAACTGGGTGCTCTCTTAGCTTTCTCTGCGAACCGAAATGGAGATAAAGTTGGATTGCTACTATTTTCCGATCAAGTTGAAAAATTCCTGCCCCCTGCAAAAGGACAAAAGCATGTACTTCGAGTATTGCGAGAAATACTGTTCCACCAAAATCATGGAAGTGGTACAGATTTAAATGAAGGCCTCCGCTTCCTCAATCGGGTAATGCGAAGAAGAGCTGTTGTTTTTCTTATGTCTGATTTTATTATTCAAGAATATGACTCCGAAGAAGAAACGAGGGAAGATTTATTCCTCAAAGAATTGGCAACTACTCGTAGAAAACATGATCTGGTCTGCTGCCAAGTTCACGATTCAATGGAAAAAGAGTTACCATCTGTCGGCCGGGTTATTTTTGAAGATTCTGAAACGGGGGAAACAAAACTGATTAATACCTCGGACAAAAGATTCCAATCGCAATACAAAACCTACACAAAAGATATCCAAGAATTATTTGCCCGCCAGTTACGAAGAAGAGGAATCGACAATTTTGAATTTTCTACTTCCTCAGACTATGCGAAGACACTCCAAGAGTTTTTTAACACCCGAGGAAACAGAATAAAGAGATGATGATTAATTCCCTATCCTTGTTATTAAATAAAGGCTATTTATTAGAGCAAAATCGAGAACAGGATTCTCCCATTCCAATATTTAAAACATTCGGTCAGTTAGTTGAAGAATATGCTCTGCCGATCTCTGTTTTCCTTATTTTTTTGCTCCTAGTTGCTTTAATTTTAATTATTTTAAAGAAGAACAAACAAATGAAAACAGACCTTAATGAACC
>JABGUO010000514.1 GCA_018646565.1 Opitutia bacterium
GCAAAACTTCGACTCAAATTCATAAAGGCACCCTCTTTCAACTTCGGGTCAGGTAATTCCTCGGCCCACGATGAAGCCCTACCAAATCCACCTTCCCTGTTATGTTGGTCAGTTAGAATGCCTACTAATTTGGCAACCTCTTCTCCCCCCTTAAGGTTCATGACATATGATGTTGCTCCTTCTAGGTCCCGTGTTGCCCATCCTTTAACCAATCCAAAATTATACAACTTCGCCATCCCGGCATTTTCCGGATCTTCAACCCACGCCTTTGCAGAATCCGGGTCTCTTGTTGCCCACCCTTCCAAAACTCCTGATGTTGCAAAGCCTGCCCCAATTCCGGAAGCGCGAGATTTACAGTAATCAATCGCTGCAAGAGGATCAAATTGAGACCAAGAATAAAGTAGCATTTTATATTCCTGCATGTTCTCAAAGCCCATAGGCAGAGATTCAAAAGCTTTTAATGCCTGACCAACATTATCTCTATTTAAATTCTCAAAAGCACGAGCAAACGCAGCCGAACGCTTAATTGGATTGGTTTCCGATTGAGCAGACAGTAACATTTGCTCAAGGGATTTGGGGGAAGCCATTTTTTTTACTTCCTCTTCCTCCTCCTCGTTTACTAGAACATCCCGATCACGATCAAAAGATTTTGTGCTTGGATTGTTATTTTTCGATTGGAGTTCTAAGGATTGCTTGGGGGGCAATTCTTCAGATGCGATCTCATTATTATCAATTGAACCTTTGGGCAGACCCAAATAATAACCAAACAAGAAAATGATCGCCCCCATTAATAAGAGAAATACTCCTGACAATTTTTTTGAACTCTTCGATTCCATAATCACAAAATAATTTTAACTTACTAATATTACAACGACCATTAAGTGAAAGTTACAAATATTCTATTTCATTTTTGTAATTTTACCATAGAGGTGGCCTCCCACTTTACCATGATTCCAGGTACCGGCATATTTATTGCCATCAATCACAACATGAGCACTAAAAGTTCCCAAACCGGGAATATTCATTTCATCCATGGTGATGACCGGTATATTACCAACCCACTTAACGGGTAGTGGCATAGGCAAAGTTACATCTTTTTGACCATACTTAATTCTAGCGGTAAAAATCCACAGGTTTTGTTCTCCAAATTTTTGAACCGATTGGATCTCATAAACTTCTTCGGATGGTTGATTTTTTGCACCATCAACAGTAAAAAAACCACTGAAACGAACTCCCTTCATAGCTTTCTCAAAATTTTTAAACAATGTTTTTTGAGGGGTATCTTCTCCTGATACGAAGAGAAAGGAACCAGCCATTAAAACAATAATTGTCACCATACTATTCAAACGCTTCATTAGTTATATGAAATTATATTGTAAAACGCATGCAAACCCGAAAACTATGTTTCTGTTAAAATAAATTTTAGAGAGTTAATGATTATAATCGCTTCATTAAACAACAAGTACCACGATAAAGTTTTACTATTTATAAATATCTGCCTTCGCATAATAAAATCCAAATTCACGACATTAGCTTGATATGACACCAAAAAACAAACTCCTGCTTTTTTTAATAATTTTCATTAAATCTTCAGGCCTTTCCTTTGCTCAAATTGAAAATCAAGCCACGCCAATCGAAAATATATCGGTCAAAAAAGGATTTAAGATTGAGTTACTCTTTACTGTTCCGAAAGAAAGGCTGGGTTCATGGGTAAATCTTTGCCTGGACAACAAAAACCGCATCATTGCCAGTGATCAATTTGGTGGACTCTATCGTTTTGAAGTCCCTGCTAAGGGAAAAACACTCAAAGAAAGTGATATCGAAAAAATCCCTGTCGATATCCGTGCAGCAAATGGTATCCTTTGGGCATTTGATAGCCTGTATGTGGCCGTCAATGATTATGAGAAAAAGATGGAAAGCGGAGTCTACAGGCTCACCGACTCCAACGGAGACGACCAACTTGATAAGGTTGAAAAACTGCGGGGCATGCAAGCACGCGGTGATCATGGTGTACATGCCCTAATACTCAGCCCCGACAAAAAATCGATTTACTTAATCACAGGGAACAATACCACTCCAGTTGAAGCGAACCGTTCGCGTGTACCCATGGATTGGGGGGAAGATCACCTACTCCCGAGGATGCCTGATGGACGAGGGCATAACCGTGATCGCCTGGCTCCTGCCGGCATCATTTACAAAATGTCTCCGGATGGTAAGGATTGGGAGATTGTGTCATCCGGATACCGAAACATTTTTGACGGTGGCTTTAATGCAGATGGCGAGCTCTTTACCTACGACGCGGACATGGAATATGATTTCAACACTCCCTGGTATCGCCCTACTCGCATCTGTCATGTCACGAGTGGATCAATGTACGGTTGGCGAAATGGAACCGGTAAGCGACCCGAATTCTACCCGGATACTTTACCTCCCGTAGTCAACATTGGTCCAGGCTCCCCTACCGGGGTCACTTTCGGATACGGAGCCAAGTTTCC
>JABGUO010000515.1 GCA_018646565.1 Opitutia bacterium
ATAATGTTTTGGCTGTCCACAAATGCTTCTTCCGGGATGGAAACCCTAGCCTGAGAAACCAAGCTGGTGGCTAGGTCGATGGTGCATACGATTTCATCGGATACCCCAGGTTTAATTTTCCCTGGCCACCAAGTAATAAAGGGGGTTCGGGTGCCTCCCTCGAAGATACTGTACTTTCCACCTTTGTAGGGTCCGGCGGATTTGTGATCTCCCATATATTCCAAGGCACCGTCTTTGTAACCATCATCTCCAACAGGGCCGTTGTCAGAGCAGAAAACAACCATGGTATTCTCCTCCAGTTTTTGTTCTTTAAGAATACGAACGATTTCACCGACGCACCAGTCCATTTGTACGATGGCATCTCCTCGGTAGCTCAGGGCCGATTTTCCTTGAAAGCGCTCATGAGGAATGCGGGGGACATGAAGGTCATGAGAGGCGAAGAAGAGAAAGAAGGGAGAATCTTTGTTTTCCTTGATCCACTCCTCCGATTTCTCCACCCATTTATCGGCCAGGTCTTCGTCGCGAAAACGAGCCGCATGTCCGCCAGTGTAGAATCCAATTCGGCTGATGCCATTATGGATGGTTCCGTTATGGCCGTGGGACCAATCCATCTTCAGGGTATTTCGGAGGGAGATACCAGTAGGATGGTCTGGGGTTGGCTTTTTGTGACCCACCCAAAGAGGATCTTTGGGGTCGAGGTTCAGTACACGATCATTTTCAACATATACTTGGGGCACACGGTCATTGGTGGTGGGGAGGAGGAAGTTATAATCAAACCCAATCTCCCTAGGACCTGGTTTGAGCTGTCCATTCCAGTCTGGCCCTTTGCCAGGAGCTCCAAGCCCCAGGTGCCACTTTCCAATCACCGCAGTTTTATACCCTGCTTTTTTGAGCAAATCTCCAATCGTAGTTTCACCAGGTTGGATAATCGAAGGTCCGTTAGGTGGAGCGATCCCAGTACCTTTTCTACGAAAAGCATAGTTTCCAGTAAGAAAGGAATAACGGGTAGGGGTACAGGTGGATGCAGAGCAGTAACCACTGGTAAACCGCAATCCTTCTTTAGCCAAACGATCAATGTGTGGGGTTTTTAGGTTTTTTGGCTTGGCTCCATAGCAACCGACATCCCCGTATCCCATATCGTCAGCCATAATCACAATGACATTGGGTTTGCTGGCAAAGAGACAAGTCGAGCCAAGAAAGGCGGCACAAAAAATAGGAAGGAAATGTTTTAGATACATGTCGTGTTTGTATGGCAGGATTAAAAGAAATTCAAGGGTTCATCCGCTCTTCAATCTCATTTGGTTCGAGAGGTGTGTCTTTCATTAAGTTGATCGGTTGGTTCCCAGAAATTACGATGTTGTCTTCCAAGCGAATACCGATTTCTTCATCCGGTATGTAAATACCTGGCTCCACGGTAAAGACGGCACCATCGACAAGTTTTTTTTGTCCATTTGAGACATCGTGCACATCGAGCCCAAGGGAATGTCCTAGCCCGTGCATAAAATACTTTCGGCAAGCAGGGTGATTAGGTTTTTGATTTTTAACTTCTTTTAGCGAAAGAAGTTTTAGTCGAACCAATTCTTCATTCATCATTTCATGGGCTTCTGCGACCCATTGTTCGATTTTTTTCCCTGCGGTAGCCCCGGTAATAGAATTTTTTAAAACTCGAAGAACCCCCAGATACACCTGTTTTTGTCTGCGGGAAAATTTACCACTTACCGGCACAGTACGGGTGAGGTCTGCGTTGTAGTTGGCATAGCAGGCACCGACATCCATAAGAAGGAGATCTCCCTTTTTACAGGCCTGGTCGTTTTGTAGGTAATGTAGCACGCATGCATTCTTGCCAGAGGCAATAATTGGGCCGTAAGCAAATTTACACCTTTTACGGATGAATGAACGGGCCCACTCTGCCTCAATCTCATATTCCATTACACCTGGTTTAATTTTCGGCAGTACCCAGTTGAAGGCATCTGTGGTAACTTCCACCGCTTGTTTGATCAGATCGACCTCACATAGATCTTTCCTAAACCTAAGGGCGTGCAGGTGCGGCGCGAGACGAAGAAAGCGACGTTTGGAAAAGCGTTGGCGCAGAGTGTTGCTGAATCGTTGATCCCGAGTTTCCACAGGATTTTCAGCTCGTTGATGCTCGTTGTCGTTCAGATAAAAAGGGCCATTATTATTTTTGGCTAATTTTCCAAAGACTTCAGTAAAATCTTCTAACCAATGAATCTTGGATATGGCAGAAATTTTACGGGCATCTGTTTTGTTTAGTTTATATCCTTCCCAAAGTTGTAGGGTAGGGTTGGGTTTGCGGATGAAGAGATGTACCTGCTCGCTGTTTTTTTTTGCACTGGGCTGTAGGACGAGGATGGATTCCTCCTGCTCGATACCAGAGAGGTAAAAAAGATCGGAGTTTGGGTGATAGGGCAGGGTGCCATCGGCGTTACTTGGCATTAGGTCGTTAGCATTGAGAATAGCCAGGCAATTTATTGGTAGGGAATTGATTAGCCTCTTTCTGTTTTTTAAAAATAACTGGGGGTCAATCGGTTGGTGTCTCATGCTGATTTTTATAAAAAACTGAAAGTCAATTGGCTAACCTGAAAATAGTTAAGTTATTGAAAGAAAGATCATATTTGGCCTCTCCCATAATGATCAATCGATAGAAATCATTTCAATATACTTTAGGTGGCGTGCCGGTTTCATATCCGCAAGATTGATGGGGCGTTTTTCTTTAAGGTCGATTATCGAAATGGAAAAATTTCCAATTTTTGACCATGCAATTTGCTCCTCCTTCTTATCGGTGAAATCCTTTCGTTTGAAGACGACCTTTCTTTCGCCCGTTCCATCGACCTTCCTGTTTGCTTGAAAATTCCCCATACCTCCTCCCTTGGATACAAAACTGCTATTTGTTTTTAGGCGAATCATCAGTTCTTTACCTTTAGGATCAATGCCCAGGGCAAGATCTAACTCATTCGAAAGGTCAAGCGATGGGTCCTGGAATTTGTAAGTCTCCAATCGTTTACCGTTTTCTCTGATGGCCCAATCCTTTAGTCCGGTGGAAAAATTAACAACCTGTCGTGTTTTGGGTATTAAAGAATAAGTAGAAAGGTCGATTTCCGATGGTTCATAGGTTTGTTCAACCGAGTTAAGAGTAAAAGTTTTAGATTCCCCTCGTTGAAGGGGGATGTTCTGTAACAAGCTATACCTGCATAGAGCAAAGGTATACAGTGGGAGTTTAGGATAAATAGGAAATTGTGCGGACCATTTTTCGTTTTCCTTGATTGCATTTGCACTCTTCCAAAAACGAGTGCGTGCGTTTGGGTCGTAACTGTAATAAATTTCGACATCTAATAAATGATCAGTTTGTTGAGGGTAGGCTGAAAAGTATGCTGTATCCTGCTTAATCTCCAATGAAGATGAGGGAGTTGGTGGAATGTTAACTTGTTCGCCTTTGAGGTGCCGATCAAACCACAGATTAAGCAGCACCCATTGTTCTGGAGCAGGACCGTGGTTTCTGTGCATGTTTGCAGAGATTCGGTAGTTTTTATGGGGCAGTAAATTCATACACTTTTGGATACGTTCATAAGGTGAGTGGAAATCGTTGGAAGAAGTGAGAAAAGCAACCGGGCATTGAACTCGAGGCCAATAACTACTCACATCAACGGTTGTCCGGTAAAGTTCGATATTTTTATAATGAGCACGCTGGCTACTCCCCTCAATTTCGGGGAGGTCTTGATGATCAAAGCCTGAGCCTCCCACAAAGGGCACAACTGCTTTTAACCTAGGATCGATTGCATTCATTGCGGTAATCACTCCACCCATGGAAAAACCAGCAAAGCCGATGCGGTTTGATTCGACTTCTGGCTGTTGCTCCAAAAAAGTGATCCCTCTTTTCCCTGCAACAGCTAAAAGAAACCAATTGGAATTTCTCGGGCTTGGCACTGGATCAATTGAATGTTCGTCGGGTATTAAGGTTCTTTTCCACTGCTCTCTTAATGCCTTAGAATAAAACCTTGGACCCAAAGTCGGGTCGACTTTTCCCCAGTCGGTATTTTCTTTGACTCCTTTCTCCAACGATCGGCCGAGCCAATTAATATCGATCACGGCGTATCCCTGCTTAGCGAAGTAGATCCCCCGGTCTTTTTCAGCTCTCTGCCCACCACCATGTGTCCATACGAACGATGGATGTTTGCCAGGTTTATCGGGGAAAGTGTAGTAGGCGGCTACGCGGGCTTCTACCCCCTTAAAGGTTCCAACTTTATAGGTAACATAGCGACTAATCACGCCATCCTCCTTGGTTTCATTAATAACCTTGATATCAAGTTCCTCTTTGGATGAATCATAAGAATCCCATAATTCAACTACATTTACGGGCACATCTTTGCTATTGGAATATGGCGTGAAGGTGTCTGATGCTTGAAGAAAAAACGGGAGG
The DNA here is from genome assembly GCA_018646565.1 of Opitutia bacterium. Taxonomy (GTDB): domain Bacteria; phylum Verrucomicrobiota; class Verrucomicrobiia; order Opitutales; family Seribacteraceae; genus Seribacter. Next base: position 4,436 of record JABGUO010000515.1, read on the forward strand.
ATCAAGCCAAGGATAAAGATCCTAAGAAAATGAATGGTTTGAATCATAAGAATTATGCTTTTGCGCATACACCGTGAATTGTCACCCGCAAAGGTGCCCGGAACGCGGGAATTTATTCTTAATGGAGCGACCGAATTTCTTCGGCGATAATGGACAGTCCCCGAGAAACAACTTCTTCATCCTGAGCAAAATTCACCCGTATGCATTCGTCCTTATGTTTCCATGGTTCATTCAGTCCTGGAAAGAAATAATGCCCGGGAACAACCAATACTCCCTTGGTTTTTAATCTTTGGTAGAGCTCTTCGGTTGTGATCGGTAGATTTTTTAACCAAAGCCAAAGGAATAGGGCTCCTTCCGGCTTATGAATGGCGTAGGGTAAGCCATCGAGTTCTGCCTGGAGTTGGCCAACAGCTTGTTGAGACTTTTTTCCGTAGTGGGTTTTTATTACTTCACGGCTTACTTGTATAATATCTCCGCTTCGCACAAGTTCGAGAGCAAGGGCGGGACCCAAGCTACCCGGAGCCAAACTGAAGACTGATGTCATTCGTGAGACCAAACGGATAATTTCCTTGCGGGCGATGACGATTCCGGTGCGCAAAGTGGGTAGTCCAAACTTCGATAGGCTCAGGCACAGGACGATATTTTCATCCCAGACCGGAGTAATCTCGGTCTGAATGATATTGGGGAAAGGGGCTCCGTATGCATTATCGAGGATGAGCGGGACTCCTGCACTACGAGTGAGTGTCCTAAGCCTTTCCACCTCTTCGTCGGTAACTACATTTCCTGTGGGGTTGGTGGGTCGGGATAGGCAAAGAGCTCCCACTTCCTTTCCAATAGATAAAGTATCAAAGTCGATCCTGTATTTGAAAAAGGAATTATCAAGGTGCTCGATGTGGGGCTTGCGGGATTGAAAGAAGTCCGTCTCCATCCCGACTTCGGTGTATCCAATATATTCTGGAGTAAGGGGGAGCATAATTTGTTTTCTTTGGGAACCTTCAAATCGGCCGGCAAACAAATTAAACAAAGAAAGAAAAGCGTTCTGGCTGCCATTGGTTAGAGCAATGTTTTCCGGACTAATTCCCCAACCATATTCCCGGCTAAACAAATCGCTTAAGGCATCAAGGAAAAGTGCGGATCCCTGAGGAGTATCATAGTTTCCGATTAATCTTTCAAAGTCGCCCGGTTGATCAAGAATTCCCACCATGCGTTGGCGGATAATTTCCTGTATTTCGGGAACATGAGCGGGGTTTCCTCCCCCAAGCATCAGGGGGGCGGGGTCTGCGGAAAGTGCGGACCCTAAGTCGTCCATTAACTCCGCAATTCCTATCTTGCCAGCAAAGCGTTTACCAAAATCGGACAGTTTATATTCCACATTTCATACTCCACAGGAGATTACTGATTCGAGCGAGTAATATTTTTATTAACAACAAACAAGCCCCCAAATGAAACTATGGGGGCTTGTTGATTTTATTACATTATCTTACCTGTTCTTTAGGCTCCTCATGATACAAATTATTGATAAATTCTTCTACCTCTTGCTCGATTTTAATGGTTATATTGTGATCAAGTACGATATGGTGACGAGATTGAATCAAACTACATGAAGCATACCCAAAGCATAGGGATAGAAACATAATTCGGATCAAAATAGTCATTCGGGTAATAAGTGCAATTAAGGTTATTTTTTCTTTTTAGTAAGCAATCATATTAGGGCTTTCGAAGTAAGAGTTTATAAGATTAAAGAGTTTCTCTTGGGGCAAAGTGGTGCAGGTATTCTTTCGAATATAACATTCAATGAATATGTAATTTGAATTCATTCTTTTTATATTTAGTTATTTTAAGAGTGTTCCTTAGTCATTCCATTTGTACCAAGATTGATTCTCATATCCGTAGATAAATGTACTTTCTGCCAAGGTTTCATTAGGGAAATAAAACCAGCCATTTACAGACTCATTAGAGAGATAAAGCATGTTGGGGAGCTCTTGGCTCATCCAAAACCAGCCGAT
>JABGUO010000081.1 GCA_018646565.1 Opitutia bacterium
GGAACATCCATGGCTACACCCCATGTTGCAGGAGCCTATGCCTTGATCCTTGCGGCTAACCCCGAATGGCAATCAGTCCAAGTAAAAGATGCTTTATTGGAGAATGTAGATATTGAGGATTCCCTCTTGGAGAAATGCCTAACCGGAGGTCGCCTCAATGTCTTTCAAGCTCTCTCCAACGAACCTCCTGAGGAAAACCTAATTTCTGCTACGCCAAGCTCATTGGACTTTGGAGTTCTGGGGAAAGAAGAAAGCCAAAAACTGGAAGTGGTTCTGAGCAACCGAGGAAATGCAAACACAACCGTAAATGATATTTCTATCTTTTATCACAATGATGAATCTTCTCCTTTTGAGCTTTCCTTCCCTACTCCATTTGTACTTGAACCTAACACCGCAAAAGCAGGAACCGTAAGTTTCACCGGCTCTACTGAAGGTCAATTTACTGCAAATCTCAAAGTAACGAGCGATGCAAGTAATGAATCCAACCTAAGTATACCTTTGAGTGCCCAAGTGGTGACCACTCCAAACCTTTCTGTTCAACCGAACAGTTTACATTTCGGGCTCCAAGATCAAGAGATTCAAGAACAAATAATGGTCTTGAACAATTCGGGTGACGGAAATCTCATTTACTCAATGCATCAAAGAAATTCATCACCCTGGCTTCTTATCGATGAAATTAGTGAAGGGTCCTTAGCAGCAGGACAAACGATGGAAGTGCTTGTTAAAGTAAATGCCAGTCAAATGCCCTCAAATTTTGAAAAAACATTGATTGACATTGTTTCCAATGACCCCGACCAACCTGAGTTTGCCATCAAGGTGTCTGCCGAACGATTAAGTGAAGATGGAGGGCTTGTATTTCGTCCTGCAAATCTTGGGTTTGGTAGTGTTTTTGTCGGTCATTCCAGTGAAAAACTACTTGAAATCTTCAATGCCGGCACAAACCCAATTACAATTTCCCGGATGGCATTTGCCGATTCCTCTTTTTCTCATCACCTCGATTTTCCAATAAGCTTGGCTTCAGGAGAAAAAACCTCTGCTAAAATCTACTTCACCCCTCTGAATGAAGGAGCTTTTGAAACAAATGGAATGGTATTTACGAATGAGAACGGATTCACCGTGCGCAACCTACCACTGACTGGAAGTGCCGCAATGGCTCCAAAAATCGTTCATAACCCCCAAAGCATTTCGGCAACCATCAATATGAATGAGCAAAGTCAATTTGCCCTAAACCTACAAAATACCGGAGGCAGCAGCCTGAATTGGTCCTTAAAGGGAGCTAATGGGCTAATGGGCAGTTCATTTTCCCTAGGAACAGTTTTTTCATCTGATCACTTTGCCCCTTTATTAAAGGGAACAGATGACAAAAGAAATGGTTCCCCAGTTTTAACTTTAGGCGGTGGTCCAGATTACCATGGTTACACATGGAGCGACTCTAGCGAAAACGCTGGACCCAATCATACTTGGACTGATATTTCCACCACCGGTATATTACTTGAGGAATTGTCTTCAACTGATGACGGATTTACTAGCCTCACCCTCCCCTTCTCTATCGATTTTTACGAGAACTCTTTTGACCAGGTGTATGTTAGCTCGAACGGATATTTAACTCTCGGTCAAGGATTCTCAGATCACAATCACTTCCCTCTGCCTTCAAACATGATGGCGGGTAATTTGATCGCAGCATTTGCAAGCGATTTAGATCCGTCTCGAGGTGGAAATATCTATTACTCATCCGATGAAAATGGATTAACCGTTCAATACCACAAAGTACAAGATTTTTCAGGACAAGGAGAGTATACTTTTCAGATTAATTTAAATGCTGGGGGGGTTATTCGTTTAAAGTACGAGAATATGGATGGTCCAATCGATCGGGCAACAACGGGTATTCAAAATGCCACTGCGGATATAGGATTGCTCATTGCTTACAACAACCAACAAATTAAATCCGAATCAACCGTCCGCATCTCGACTTCTCCGAAATGGCTCCACACTTCCAAATCTCAAGGAACCATTGAATCCGGAGAATCTGAGTCCGTTAATTTGACTTTGAAAGCGGGTTCAATTCGTGCCGGATCCTATGAAGCCCAACTAGAGCTTAGCAGTAACGATCCAGATAAGAAAATAGTCACTATACCAGTCTCATTGACGATCGAGGAGGATCGAACTATTGCGATTGCTCCAGCAGTGATAGATTTTGGCACTGTGGAGGTGGGCTTAAGTAAAGGTAAAGAATTAGAAATTACGAACTTAGGTAATGCGGAAATTGTTTTAGAAAGCTTAACCATCGACAAACAAGCTTTCCAATCAAACTTTCAAAACCTTGCCTTACAACCCGGAGAGTCAGAAAAGTTTAAGGTAACCTTCCAACCTGGCAGTGGGGACAACTACGTAGCATCCGGAATATTAAAGTCTAATGCACAAAATTCTCCGAACACCATCGAATTAATCGGGAAAGGCTTGGCCACTCCAAAATTGAAAGTAGTTCCCGAGGTCTTGAATGTTTCGGTGGAAGCAGGCAATACAACGGTCAAACAAGTTGCCCTTGAAAACTACCAAGGTCTAGCCGCTGGCTCATACAAGGTAAAAGAAATTCGCAGTAGCACTCAAAATTCAGCAGCTACTAAATTTGACGAACAAAATTCAGAGTCCGGAGAAATCATCCCAGAAGATCCTTTTGCCAGTGAGCATGCTCCTAACGAGTTAATTGTTGCCTTCAAAACAGGCAAAACAAACTTCGAAAACGCTAGTGGACTGGGAGAAAGATTCTCTATCCAAAAGACTTTGGCTTCGGCAAGAACGCCAGGCACTACTGCCAAAGCTCTTTCGGCAATGAATATGGTCTTAGTTAAGGCAGAGGAAGGCTTAGAACTGGCCGATTTAGCCGAGCAATTAAGCCAAGATCCAGCGGTAGAATTTGCTGAGCCGAACTACCTTGTCCGCCGTTCCGCATTACCAAATGATCCAGACTTATCCGACCAATGGGCATTAGAAAAAATTCAAGCAGAGCGGGCATGGGACCTGGCGAAAGGGTCTGAGTCTGTGGTCGTTGCAGTAATCGATACAGGGATTGACTATACTCACTCAGACTTAGAAGGAAATATTTGGAATAATCCTGGAGAGGTAGCTAATAACGGAATTGATGATGACGGAAACGGTTATGTAGATGACATTTATGGTTGGGACTTTGTTAATTCTGATAATGACCCAATGGATGGCCATAACCATGGTACCCATGTTGCTGGAACCATTGCTGCTGCAACTAACAACAACAAACAAGTTTCTGGAGTTGCCTGGCATACTAAATTAGCAGCTCTAAAATTTCTAGCAGACGGAGGCTGGGGTTACACTTCAGATGCAATTGATGCAATCGCCTACTGTGTAGCTATGGAAATACCGATCAGTAATAACAGCTGGGGAGGAGACGGATACAGCCAAGCATTGAAAGATATTATTACTCAAGCCGGAGATGCTGGTCATTTATTCTGTGCCGCAGCAGGAAACAGTGGTTCAGACAATGATCAGACCCCTCACTACCCCGCAAACTACGACTCAGCCAACATTATCTCCGTTGCTGCATCGGACCCTGAGGATAAACTCGCGTACTTTTCTTGCTTTGGAAAAAACACTGTCGATTTGGCAGCACCCGGAACCAGCATTCTTAACTTGATTCCCAACGAAGGTACAGCCTACATGAGCGGAACTTCGATGGCCACGCCCCATGTCGCTGGTGCCGCCGCGGTACTCCTTTCACAAAATCCTTCCTCAAAACATCAAGAATTAAAAAATATACTGATGAAATCGATCGATCCGATCGAAGATTTTGAAGGCAAAATGATTGCTGCCGGACGATTGAATTTGTTTAACGCTTTGCAAGCAACATCGCCCCATTGGTTAACCGTTAGTCCAGCTTCGGGCCTTGTTGGTGCGGGTTCTAAAACAGATCTCGATTTCTCAATTGATGCATCCGGTTTTGTCGCGGGTACAAAGAGAGCGATTGTGACTCTCGGAACTAACGATCCTTTGGCCTCTCATATCGAAATTCCTGTTAACCTTACGGTTACCGGAAGTCCTGAAATCGTGGTCAATCCATATTCATTAGATTTCGGAGAAGTTTGGATTGGTAAGAATCGTACCATGGCCATAAAAGTTAAAAACAACGGCACAGATTCGCTCTTGATTCAAGAACTGACATTTGATCACTCAGCCTTTTCTTCCAATACTGCGGAGTTCAGTTTAGATCCGGGGATGGAGGAAGTTATCGAGATTTTTGGACAACCCAGAGTAAGTGAAAATATATCCGCTGGCTTAACGGTAAAGTCAAACGACCCGAAC
>JABGUO010000516.1 GCA_018646565.1 Opitutia bacterium
ATAGTGCCGACGACTCTGATATAAACTTAGAGGAAGATAAGCCGACACCCTCATTGCCCTCATTTGGGGATGATGAACCTGCACTTCCTACCCCTGCACCTCTGGATATTGCTCCTCCTCTTCCCGTTGAGGAATCCCAAGAGACGGACGAGAGTGATGCCGATCTTCTCCCGCCACTTCCCAAGTTCACTCCCGCTCCTTTTGAATCAGATGAGGAAGATGCAGAAAATCTAGTTGGTGAGGCGACACCTCCTTTGCCATCATTTGGAAGTGAAGAATCTTCTCTTCCCCCTCCTGCACCATTAAATATTGCCCCTCCGTCACCCGACGTATCTCCACCTGCTCCCATTTTCGAGGAACCAAAAGAAAGCGATGCACCAGAAGCACCAATTCCTCCCACTCCTGAAGATATTCCGAGTGCACCCCCTTCTCCTCCGACCATGGTTACGAAATCATCTACAGGTGGATTAACACGTCCACCCTCGGGACTGAAGCCAACACTCAAGCCAAAGTTAAGTACTGGAAAAAAAGGAAAACCTACACTTTCCCTTAAACCAAAATCTAAATCACCAGGCTTAAAGATTACCCGCCCGCCAATGCGTGGTACGCCTCCACCATCTCAATAAATTTCATAGATGATTTGGGTTCGACAAATGTCTTACTCTTTATCATAAGTTAAAAAGGTAAGGGGCCGTAGCTCAGTTGGAAGAGCGCCACAATGGCATTGTGGAGGTCGTCGGTTCGAACCCGATCGGCTCCACCATTAAAAAAAAGGGTAAAGCATAATTAAACAAAAGATATACTTCTCTTTTTACTTGGTTTTTTTATTTTTATTTTTTTCATGTGGAGAAAGTGAATTACGGGAAAAAGCGATCCAGTTATTTGACGAAAATGCTTCAATTCTAAGTTTACAGGAACAAAACAATTCGTCGGTCACCCGTTCTTCCGATGGCTTACAGTTTACAAAAAGAGAAGATCAAAAAAAAATCTCTCAAACAGTCGGCCTTACCCCAAAAGGAAAAGTTTCCTTCGAAGGTGACCTGAAAGATGGAAAGCCTCATGGAAACTGGACCACTTTTTTTCCTGACGGACGACCAAGATGGAAGGGTGTTAAAAAAGAGGGAGTCAGCCACGGCCCTTTCACGATGTGGTATTCAAATGGTAAAAGGAAAATTGAAGGGAATTATGAAGAAGGAAAAAAGCATGGCCTTTCCACGATGTGGCACTTGAACGGTGTAAAGTGGAAAGAACAAAGCCATGATAATGGAAACCCAAGCGGAACTTGGCGTACCTGGGACAGCAGGGGAGAATTAGTTGAAAGTATTGACCATCGCTCTACAGTTGAAAAATAAATTTCAATCACCTACTATGAAAATTCTTTTTCTTTCGTCGATTAAATCAAATATCACAAGAAATCATTGAATATGGAACCTGTGCACATAACTGGAATGGGCTTGATTACAAGCATCGGAAATAATCGCGAGACCGTGACGCAAAGTCTTCGAGAAATGAAGCATGGAATTGATTTTCATCCCGAATTACAAGGTGATGATTCTCCTGTCAAATTAGCAGGGACGGTCAAAGAATTTAATCTTGAATCCTCCGACCCCGAAGACTGGACTTATCCGGAAGAATATCGGGTTCCTCGCCCCATACTTAGAAGTTTTTCTCCTCATGTTCTTTATGCCTGGTGTGCACTCAAACAAGCAATTGAAGATGCAAACTTGAGCGAAGAAGACATTCAAGATCCAAATACAGGAATGTATACCTCTTCAGGAGGTTCAATGAGATCTATCCACAAACACTTTGAAAAAATGGATACCCGTGGAGTCATGGCGTGTAATCCACTCGCCATTGTCGCCTCCATTGCGGGTACATTATCCTTTAATTTGGTGGCCGCACTTGGTATCCGTGGATCTTCCACCGGACTCGTATCAGCCTGTGCCTCCTCCGGGCATGCCCTGGGTATGGCTCTCGATGAGATTCGCCTTGGCAGGCAAAAGAGGATGATTGTGATCGGAGCTGAAGATTGTAATTTTGAAAGCATCGTACCATTTTGTGGTATGCGCGCCCTCTCCCTTGATACCAACCCTGATAACGCATCCCGTTCCTTTGATGTGACTAGAAATGGATTTGTGGGAACCGGCGGCTCAGTCTGCCTGATATTAGAAACAGAAGCGGAAGTACAACGTCGAAATGCTCAATCCTACGCTAAATTTCTAGGTTGGGGACAGGGATCAGATGGGCACAATGTCGCCATCTCACATCCAGAAGGTCGTGGTTTAAAATCTGCGATGTCAAATGCTTTGCGAGATTCAAAAATGAATCCCACCGACATTGATTATGTAAATGCACACGCGCCCTCCACTTCAATTGGAGATGCCTCTGAAATGAAAGCACTGAAAGCCACATTCCCACTCCCTCAGGAGGTATTAGTCTCAAGCACAAAGCCGTTGACTGGACATGGTCTTTCCCTCTCCAGTATAATGGAAGCTGCATTTTGCTGTATCGGGTTAAAAGATCAATTTCTTCCCGGTTCTGCCCATATCACTCAGCCCGACCCTGAACTGGGACACCTGAAACTCGTACAGGAAAGCAAAGATCAACCAGTGGACCGAGTCATGAGTAATAGCAGTGGATTTGGAGGAGCGAATGTCAGCGTAATCTTTGGAAAAGCATAACTTCAATTTCCATCCGATGTCACAATTGAGAAAATCGATCCTCGAAAGAAGAACCTCAAAACCAGTCACTTTCTCCAAAGATTCGCCCGATCTTCAACTCGTTCGTCAATTAATTGAAATCGCTCGAAACGCGCCTAATCACCATCGGACCGAACCAGCACGCTTTTACTTGCTGAATGAGGAAAAAATTAAAAATATTGGTCAACTATATGGCGAATTGGTAGCGGGAGATGGGTCGGATCCTCAATTAGTGGAAAGAGGAAAAAAGAAAACAATGGAATGGGGTCAATGTCCCGGTTTGCTTATTATAACCTGTCACACTGACCAAAAATCCGAACTCGTGCAAAAAAAGCCCGAAGTGGTGGAGGAAAATTATGCGACCTGTTGCTGTATTTGCCAAAATCTCCTTCTCCTCTTTCAGGAAGAAGGAATCTCATCCAAGTGGAGTACCGGGCCCGTTTGGAAACATCCCCAATTTTCAAAAACTGTGGGACTCTTATCGCCTGAGCATGAACATGTAACTGCACTGATATTTTATGGAAAATCCACTAATCAGGCACCTCCCAGAGCTCTATCTCCCATTGATCAGCACCTAGTTGACTACCATTAAATCCAGTTATCCATTAAGTTTCAGAAAAATCTTAATCCTTTGCGATTGACCCCATGACAATCATTTGATTAATAAACCACTTGGTTTTACCATGGGAACGGCGAAATAGCTCAATGGGTAGAGCAGAGGACTGAAAATCCTTGTGTCCCCAGTTCGATTCTGGGTTTCGCCACCACCCATGGTAAACAGTGACTTACAGCCGATTTAAAGCAAAATTTAAGGCCGAGTTACAACGAAAGTTACAACAAGCTCATCCGCATAGCAGCTTGTATAATGTTATGTTTTTACATAATCAATCTACTCTCTTGATGCTGTGAGCTGGTTCAAGTGATCAATCAAGCTATCGTAGACTATCAAGCGGATCCCCCTCACATTCCCTCGCTTGCGTATTGAATGAGACCGAACAGGGGGCTTATGGCCGTTTTCCGAGGTAGGTAGTATCAATTGGTTCATGTAGCCACGGCTTAACCCCGTATGCGGGCAAAGCTTACCCTCTTTAGGTAAACGAATAAATTCAGGCTTCATTGTGTATGCCTATCCGTTGAGTCGTTAAATTTGTTTTGAAAAGTTTCACCTTCATATAATTTTTTCTTTCTTTTAGAAATTAAAGTTGAGCCGTAAATTGGCTTTCGCTCAGAAACTTCATTAGTGAAGATCTCTGGTGTACATTTTTATTCATAAATTTCCTTCCTTCGATTTCCTGTAATTGGTTAAGGTTTCAAAAGCTAAAAATTTTCGCCCGGAACCCGACAGGGTTTCCTCTACTTCTCTTTTGCTCAAAAATTTGTTCAACGTTTTGC
>JABGUO010000517.1 GCA_018646565.1 Opitutia bacterium
AACGATTGATTATACAAAAATTGACCGTTCGGAAAAAGAAAGTTTAGCTCAACTCTTTCCCGATTCTTTTATCGATTCAAATTAACCAATCTAAATCACTTCTGGTATTTCCAAATTAAATAAACTGAATCAAATACGATCGTTCATTGAATCTTTATCAATGATATCGATTTGGGGGTTAATATTTCTTCAATTATCCACAACATGGAACACCAATGAACAATACGCTCATGGCTTTTTGGTTCCTTTCCTGTGCTTTTATTTACTACTTAAATCCGAACCCTTCACCGGGAACCAAGAAAGTAAAAAGTCATTACTCCAAGGTAAAACATGGTTTTTGATTGGAATTCCCCTCTTACTATCTCTTTTACCCTTATGGACCATACGCGGGGCAAATTCTGATTGGCGCTTACTCAACTTTGTATTGTTCGGAATCGTATTCCTTCTTACCGTGATTCCCTTTTATGATCAGGGAGGTTGGAGTAGGATAAAAAATCTTATTTTTCCATTGCTCTTCTTCACAGTAGCGATCCCCTGGCCGTTAGCTACCGATTTACAACTCACTCAGTGGTTCCAAGAAAGAATATCATCCATCATTGTCGATATTCTTCTTTTACTGGAACACGAAGCAAGTTTACAAGGAACAGTTATAGACGTGGGGATTTTTGGCCAAGTGGGGATCGATCAAGCGTGTAGTGGAATTAATGGTCTACAATCTTCTATTGTAGTAACCCTGTTTTTTGGAGCTTATTACCGATTCCGATGGATTAATCGGGTCGTTTTAATTCTATCTGGCGCAATGATTGCCATTGGCTTTAATTTATTACGGGCCTTTTCCTTGTCTTACATAAAAGTAAAAGGGAAAGGTCATTTGCTCGAAGATGCTCTCTTCTCCATCGGTGGTTGGGATATGCCCTCACTCCACGATCTTGCAGGATGGATTGAAACTTCTCTTATCTTTCTTTTTATCTATCTCTTAGCTCGTTCTGCAAGGGGTGGATTGTTCCTACGCATGTTAAGCAACGAGCCCAACAATTGGAGTAATTTAAAGAGTTCCCCTCCCCTCGGCTACAGTTTGCTTACGATTTCAACTGTGATCGCCTCCGTGTCTTACGCTAATTATCATTTTGAAAGCCGTGAAAGCAATTTAGAAAATCTCCCCAAACTTTCCTTAAATATTGCAGATGATTCATTGCTGGTAGAAGAAAAAATTATTTCCAATCAGATAGCAGCTCAACTCCATTTCGAAAGTGCTCAGTCCATACAATGGCAGGAACGACTCCGTACTCGATACAATCCAACTAATCAGACCCGAGTTATCAACCCAAACCAAGAATATTGGCAGGCATTCGAAGCTACATGGGAATCTGGTGGTGCATGCACAGCAATACTGTCTACCCACTCCCCCGACTCCTGCCTCCCTCTTACGGGTTTAACTCAAATTAATCCACCTCCAGGTCAAGCACCCACGATTATTACCATACAAGTGGAAAATCGTGAAATTTCTTTCGAGGTCTATGAATTCACTAAAAACAGAAAAAAACTCTACGTCTTTCGATGTTTTTGGCCTCGGATGCAAGCGATCGGTCAAGCAAATCAATTTCCCAAAGGCGGATACAGCCTAGAAGGGCGAATTCAATCTACTCTGGAAGGAAGAAGAAATGTTGGGGGCACCATGCTCGCATTAGCACTCGCCAATGTCGATTCCCCGCAAACTGCCCTCGCCAAACTCCAGGCATTGGCCAACCAAAGATTAAGCTTTGGAGAGAAAGAAGTTCAATGAACCAGTTACCTGTTCCGCTCAGTTGAGTTTGAAGAAATTAACAAAAGAAGAGAAATACTATACTTCCTTTAGGGATTCAGCCGTTACTGTCTTTCAAAACCAAAGGTTTTCCCTTTTGGAAAATGAAGATTATCATGTTGTTGAATACCATACCCAACAAGTTATCGTTCTGCCTGTCCTTGAGAATAAATCGGTTGTAATGTCCAAAGTTTTTCGAAAAATCCTGGGAGGTGCAGTTTGGGAACTCCCCGCAGGTGGTGTCCAAAAGAATGAAAACCCAGAAGAAGCTGCTCTTCGTGAGCTTAGGGAAGAAACCGGGATT
>JABGUO010000518.1 GCA_018646565.1 Opitutia bacterium
CGCAAACCGCGACGGTTCGATGACTGCTCAGGAGCAAAAAGAGTATATCGAGAAATATCGTAAAGAATTAATCAGTGAAAAAGAGGAAGCCTATTCTAGGATAGCAAGATCGAATGGCGGGGATCATTATTATGGAAGTGCTAAAACCATGGCACAGGTCGGTAAGGCCTTTGCGGAAGCTTTAGTGAGCACGGATTAGAGCTTGGTGGCTTTTTTTGAATCGTATGAAGGTGCAATTTATTGACTCGCATACCGGGGGTGAACCCACCCGGGTAATTATTACTGGAGGCCCTAATTTGGGAACGGAAGGGCTTGCTCAGAGAATGGAGATCTTTCAAAAGGAACAGGACGGATTTCGGCGTGCGGTCATCAACGAACCAAGAGGATGGGAGGCCATGGTGGGTGCTTTGCTCTGTGAACCTCATGACAAAACATGTGACGCTGGAGTTATTTTCTTTAACAATGTCGGGTATCTTGGAATGTGCGGGCATGGAACGATCGGACTGGCCGTTACCCTTTATGAGATGGGCCGGGTTGGGTTGGGCACCCTTCGATTAGAAACTCCGGTGGGCATAGTGGAGGCTGAATTGCACTCCGCCAATCGGGTATCGATTCGGAATGTGCCCAGCTACCGCTATAAAAAATCAGTGCAAGTCGATGTCGAGGGGTTTGGAAAAGTAACTGGGGACATTGCATGGGGAGGTAACTGGTTCTTTTTGGTGGAAGACAGTCCGTTACCCTTGGACTCCAAAAAAATTAAAGAATTAACTGAATTTACATTACATATTCGATCCGCACTTGAGGGTGCAGGAATATACGGAGAGAACGGCGGAGTGATTGATCACATTGAATTGTTTGGCCCCTCCCTATTGGAAGGTGTGCACGGTCGGAATTTCGTACTCTGCCCAGGTGGGGCTTATGACCGTTCGCCCTGTGGGACGGGAACAAGTGCGAAGCTTGCCTGCCTGGCAGAGGACGGGAAATTGAAGCCCGGTGAAACTTGGGTGCAGGAGAGTATTATTGGGAGCGTGTTTGAGGGGTCGTACGAGCGGATTGATGATTCCAAGGTGTTACCTAGGATTACTGGATCCGCCCATCTTTCATCACGGGGAGATTTACTTTGGCAGGAGGGTGATCCGTTTTGCGGAGGAATTTGAATCTTCCCTGATGAATTCCAAGCAGAGAGTGATTATTGCCGGGTCGGGCGTCATTGGAATTGCATGCGCTCATTACCTGGCAGAAGCCGGATTTGAAGTGACCGTGCTTGACCAGGGGAAAGCGGGCGGGGCGTGCTCCCGGGCAAATTGTGGGTATATCTGTCCGAGTCACATTCCACCCTTGACCGAACCCGGAGCTATTGGAGTTGCCCTCAAATCAATATTTAACCGGGAATCTCCCTTTCATTTAAAGTTACGGCCCAGTCCTGCCCTTTGGCAATGGATGTGGCAATTTGCCCGGCGTTGCACTCACCAACAAGTCTTGCAGACGGGACAGGTATTGCAGTCCATTCTTGACGCATCGATGGAGGAATATCATTTACTGATGAAAAGATTCTCCAAACAATGTGAATGGCAGGAGCATGGTTTGCTCTACGTATATGAAACGGAGGAGGGAATGAATGCGTTTGCCAAGACGGATCAGATGCTGGAAGAAAACTTTGGTGTCTCCGCAACCAGGTTGGATAATGCCGGTCTGACTGCATTGGAACCGGGTCTTCGTGCTGGATTAGCCGGAGGTTATCATTACCGGGGAGACACGTCCCTGAACCCGGAAAAGCTTAACCAGGCATGGGTGGAGCAATTACGAAGGCAGGGAGTTGAATTTCTTGAAAATACTGAATTGCAGGGGGTTGAGAAAGAGGGAGGAAAAGTGGTACGATTACAGGTGAAGGACGGAATGCTGGATGCGGACTATTTTGTTTTTGCCCTTGGTGCGTGGAGTTCAAAATGGTCGGATTCTCTCGAATGTTCGATTCCGATTGAACCAGGTAAAGGATACTCACTGACGATGAAGAGACCGGAGGATTCTCCGTTCCATCCGATGCTATTTCCGGAGAAAAAAATGGGGGTATCTCCCTTTGAGAATGGATTTCGTTTGGGCTCGATGATGGAATTTGTTGGGTACGATGAATCGATTCCTGCGCGCAGACTAAAATTATTGAGAGACTCGGCTCGGCCATTTTTAAGGTCTGATGTGGATGGTCCTACTGAAGACACATGGTACGGTTGGCGTCCAATGACTTGGGATAGTCTGCCAATCGTTGGGCAGGTTCCTCAAATTGATAATGCCTACTTGGCTACCGGGCATAATATGCTCGGGTTAAGTTTGGCTCCCTCAACGGGTCGTTTGATTAAAGAGATGATTTGCGGGGATGAACCCCATATTGATCCCTCTGCCTATTCTCCTCTGAGGTTCTAGTTTTTAAAATTGATCGAACATGATAATCAACCATAAAGTAATCACACCATGATCGATTCCGCCCAAAATATTTTCCGGGGATGTATTCCCGCTCTGATGACTCCCTGTTCCGGTGATCGTAAACCCGATTATGATGCGTTGGTGAAAATGGCCGGATTTCTGATGCAATCCGGAATGAGCGGAGTTGTCTATTGTGGCTCAATGGGTGACTGGCCATTGCTTTCGGATATGCAGAGACAGGAGGGAGTAAAGCGTTTAGTCGAAGCGGGTATCCCCACCGTTGTGGGAACGGGGGCCCAAAACCCGCAGGGTGCGGAATCACATGCTGCACACGCCCGAGAAGTAGGAGCCGCCGGGTTGATGATTATTCCCAGGGTTCTTTCCCGCGGAATTTCCCCGATTGCCCAGGAAGTTCATTTTTCCTCTATTCTCGAAGCGGGAGGAGATCTTCCTGCGGTGATTTATAACAGTCCATACTACGGATTTGAGACCAAAGCGGATTTGTTTTTTAAATTACAAAATAAATACTCAAACTTGGTGGGTTTTAAAGAATTTGGCGGTGCGGATTCCCTCACTTATGCTGCTGAACACATTACCAGTGGAGATGAGGGGCTCGCTCTGATGGTTGGAGTCGATACTCAGGTTTTTCATGGATTTGTGAATTGCGGAGCGGTGGGAGCAATCACTGGAGTGGGGAACGCCCTGCCCAAACAGGTTCTGCGATTAATTGAACTTTGCCAGGAAGCAGCAGAGGGAAATGTGGAGTC
>JABGUO010000519.1 GCA_018646565.1 Opitutia bacterium
AATAATCTGGTATTCAACCGGAGAGGTTATTCGATAAGTGGGCTCGGCCTTCTCGGCTTGGATATATGCAACGAAAATAGAAAGTAGAAAAACCAAGCAAAGAACCGTTTTCATAATAAAAGGCCTCGAATATTATTCGACCACATGAATGGTGTGATCAATGCGTCCTTTGATCTCCTCTCCATTGGCTGACTTGATATCGTAATCAATCTGAGCCATGTGTACCGGCTTCAGATTTGGAATATGCAGGGCAATAGTTTTCCCATCTTCAAGAAGTTCCACTTTTTTCAATTCCAGTTCTTTAATTGGAATTTCTGGAGAGCCATAATTGAAGGACCACTTTAAATTCCATGCTCCAAACTTAAACTGAGAAAGGGAATTGGCAGCTTCAGGATCAAGGGCTTCATAAAAGCCAATTTCAACGACATCCTTTTTGACCTTAATCGATTTGGGTAAATGAACCGGTTTTCCAGTGTAGCGTATACGATCCAATCCGCCATTTCCTTTTGCATTGGTTTGCCAGCCCTTAAGCCCGGAAACATAAAGCTGCCCATCATTAGGGTTTATTCTGGCCCGCATCGCACTGCTTGACAGCTCAACCGGTATCCTTGCAACTCCACCCTGCATCTGGCCACCTTTCTCTTCTTTAAGAACTACATACATTTTACTTTGACCGTAAGAGAGATGGAGTAATTGATCCTTAAGTGGTCCCCACTTTTTACTCGTTACCCAGGCCTGCCCGCCTCCTGAATTATCAATTCCGCGTTTCTTACTCATCCATACGAGGGGCTTGGGAGCTTCCGATGGGTCATGTTCAAAACCTTCGCGTTCATTCGCCTTATATTTTTTCCAGTCCTTGTACTCGATTTCATATCCTTCGATTGGAGAACTCTTTAGTTTTCTGGTTCCATGATAGGCATCCACTACTCCATTGAAACTTCCAGGTTTCACCCAATGCAGGGGAGCTGTTGGTACGAAAGATCCCTCGTTATCTCCCGTGGTTACCTCCCCGTTGGGTCCTACACCTATACCGTTAGGCGCACGAAATCCACTTGCATAAATAGACATATCTTTTCCGTCGGGAGACACTTTGATCACCGAACCATGCTGCTTACCCATTCTTTCAAATCCGCGCCCCCCTGCCCGTACCGGACAGCCCATGGCAAAGTAAAAATTTCCTTCGGGATCGGTATGCAAATCAAAACAAAATGCATGAAAGCCCTCCGTATTCTCCCAGTCGTTATTAAAGTTTTCCAGAAAATCGGCTTCTCCATCTCCATTGAAATCATGAAATCGGGTAATTTGATTATCTCCAACAGTGTAGATCTTTTCATTAACAACCTTTAGCCCGAGGGGTTCATGAAGTCCTGTGGCGAAGCGCTTCCAGGTTACCTTATCCAGTTTTTCATCGATATGGGAAATAATCCAAACATCCCCATCCCATGTGCATACCGCCGCAGTTTTGCCATCCTTGAAAAAATCAAAGGCACCAATGCGCATCTTCGGTTCCAATGGATTATTAAAAGGGACTCCAATCTTATCGACCACATAGGCATTAGTCTGGTCATCTGAAAGTTCACTTTCCACAGTGATCGGATCGCCCCATTGCGCTGAGCCTCCGCTGATAAGTTTGGATAAATCCTCAGCTTTTCCTGAAGCAGACTGAACAGCAGGCTGATAAGCCGGATCGCCCGCCCACATCGCAACCTTAAAATGGCTATTTCCTTTGGGTACTTCGCAAAGCAAAAGGTTTTCCCAAACGAATAATTTTACGCCATTCGAGAAATCCGCTAAAGAAAAGTTACAGGCCCGCCCTTCCAAGGAAACGGTAAATGTCTTATCTGTCTTTTCAATATGTGAGTCATCATTCTCTGCCAGCAACATTACAGATGATTTAGGATTTTCAACCTGTACAGTCCTAGTCAGTGCTGTGAGTCCTTTTTGCTTAACGATACCCGGCATATCCAAAACATTCCCCTTACCCACCGAGTAGCTAAAAATTGCCTTACCATCATGAACATAATGCCCCTTAAAATGGGCCCAGTTTTTGGGCAAGGTTCCCATTCTCGGAAAT
>JABGUO010000082.1 GCA_018646565.1 Opitutia bacterium
AAAAGAAAGAGAAAGTATTAAGGAAGCACTTCATATCGGAAAAGATTAACCCGGGAAGTCAAAAAAAAGTATATTTAAATTCTGCGAAATTGGATGGATGTGATCTCAAATCTCTCAGCGTGCTAGATATGGATGGGAAATTCTGGACAGTCGTGAACGAGTGACTTGAACTATACTAGATATCATGACCTAGACGCCCTTCGGGCTTTTGCAATGCTTCTTGGCATCGTCTTGCATACGATGCTTTCTTTTGTTGGGTGGCCAGTTTGGCCAGTTCAAGACATCAACCAGTCTGAATTCTATGGAATTCCCATTCTTTTCATTCATGGCTTTCGTATGCCCCTATTCTTTTTCGTAAGTGGATTCTTCACCATGTTGCTGTGGAAACGAAAAGGAACCAAAGAATTAATGAGTAATCGCTGCAAACGGATTATTCTCCCTTTTATCTTTTTTAGTATTCTCCTCATTCCACTTCTTAATCACATGCGCTCGGTAACCGCATGGATAACTCCTGAGAATATCTCGAACGACTCGGAAGAAATTGGATCTTTACCTTCAGTTAATAATAAGGCCACAGACTTAGGTAGTGCCGCAAAGGCAGGTAATATTCAAGAAATGAAGGAGTTTTTGAGAGATGGAGCCAATATCAATGGGAAAAATCTGAAAGAACTGACTCCTCTCCATTGGGCAGCAACTACTGGACAAGAAAAAGCAATCTCACTTTTAATTCAAGAAGGGGCAACAGTTGACTCTCTTGATGGTTATCAAAGTACCCCTCTGCATTTAGCAGCTTTTTTTGGGCAGGAAGAAGCCGTTCAAGTACTTCTAGCAAATGGAGCCGATCCAAATGTAAGAAATAAGGATCAGTCAAGCCCGAGAGATACAACTTATGCCGGAAAAGCACTTACTGAAATGGTTGCGAATGAAATTTTGGAAGTTCCTCTACAGTGGGATCAATTACAAAAAGGAAGGTTAGGTTGTAGAAATCTTATTGAAAATTCCATTCATAATGAAAAATTAAATGGAGGTGCAAAGCAAAACTTATTTACTCAATACTATCTCACTTTTGGCGACTTTATCACTCACCACCTCTGGTTTCTTTATGATCTCATATATCTAATTGCGGCATTTCTAATTTTGAGCCATCTCCTCGGAGGTTCTCCTTTGAAAAAGATTGCTGAATGGGTAGTATCTTCCCCTCTTCGCATGATCTTTTTAGTACCAATTACCTATTGGTCGCAATTTTTCATGACGGAGGATTTTGGCCCCTCCACTGATGTATGGCTAGCCCCAAACTGGACGAAGCTCGGATACTATGGAATCTTCTTTGGTTATGGAGCGCTGTGCTTTGGGAACAAAGTATTCACAAAAAAGTTCGGTAAGTTCTGGCCTCTTTCTTTTATCGGTTCACTTGTGGTTTTCATAGGGGCTCTAACCTGTATGCACTATAAGAATTGGGAATGGAGTTATGAAATACTCACGCTCTGCTCTGCGTGTTTTGTCTGGCTGATGATTTTTGGGTGTATTGGACTATTTAGAAAGTTTTTTTCCGTTAAAATGCCCAAGGTTCGATACATATCAGACTCCGCATACTGGCTCTACATTATCCATTTACCCGTAGTGCAAATTATGCAGGCCCTATTTGCAAACTGGGAGATTCCCAGTCTCTTCAAGTGCATGCTCATAACCATACTTACAACGATGTTCATTCTACTTTCTTACCAATATTTGATACGCTACACTTGGGTCGGAGCGATGCTGAACGGGAAACGATATAAGGCAAATGAAACAGTCTAATTCATTAACTAGTAAATCCTATCTTTGGCTTGGCATTTTCTTCGGGGTATTGGTGTGGTCCGGAATTGAACCTAAAGACAGATTAACCTGGGTATTGGAAGCCGGACCGGCCATTATCGGACTCTTGGTTATGGCGAAAACTCGGATATCCTTTCCGCTGACTCCCCTACTCTACTTTTGGATTCTGCTCCATTGTATCGTGTTGATGGTGGGTGCAAAATATACCTACGCCGAAGTTCCGTTGTTTGATTCGATACGCGAGATCTTCAAGTGGGAACGCAACAACTATGATAAAGTCGGTCATTTCATGCAGGGATTTGTCCCCGCCCTGCTCGCAAGGGAAATACTCCTGCGAAAAAAATTAGTAAATGCAAACGGTTGGCGGAATTTCATAATTCTTTCGATCTGCCTCGCATTCAGTGCCTTTTATGAATTGATCGAATGGTGGGCGGCACTGTTAATTGGAGAAGATGCAGATGCCTTCCTCGGCACTCAGGGTTATGTGTGGGATACGCAGTCCGACATGGCATGGGCTCTATTGGGAGCATTTGTTTGCCTGATTACCCTTAAAAAATCGCACGACCGGCAAATCAAGCCGTTGCTCTAATAAGTCTTCGGATATATAATATTCAAAATGAAAAAAGTAACGGATTGGGAAGAAAAATATCAGCAAGAAGACACTCCCTGGGACAAGGATGAACCAGCGCCAGGGCTCATCGACTGGTTGAACAAGCAAACATTGGCTCCGGAAACCCGGGTATTGGTTCCGGGATGTGGTCGAGGGCACGATCCGTCCGCATGGGCTAAAAGGGGCTTCGAAACGACCGGGATGGACCTTTCAGAAATTGCGTTAGCAGATGCACGGCAAAAATACGAAGCTTTGCCCAATCTTGCTTTTTTCCCGGGAAATTTCCTCGAGGAGAAACCGCAGGAACCTTATGACCTCATTTTTGAACATACTCTTTATTGTGCGATTGAACCGTCCCGTAGAGATGAGTACGCAAAAGCGTTAAATCATTGGATCAAGCCAGGTGGTCTTTTCTTAGCAATTCATTTTATTTTTCCACTGACAGAAGAGGGGCCTCCCTTTGGGGCGAGTAAAGAGGAAATCGCAAAGCGATTTGAACCCGGATTCGAATTACTCAATGACTGGAAGCCAAGACATTTTGAGGGGCGTCGAGACGAAGAGTGGATGTTTCTTTGGAAAAGAAAAATTTAGCTATTAACTTCAAGTCTTCCTTTTAAAAAATAAATAAAAGGGGCAATTCAGCGTTGGATTCCACCTGTAAACTTTTATGTTATGTTCATATGCTTTTGTGGAAATATTACCGACCTCTCTTCCTTGCTCTAATCTTTGGTGCAAGCTCAATGGGTATGGCAAATCCCCCGGATGGGAAAAAGCTCTACACACAGCACTGCGCGGAGTGTCATGGTAAAAAAGGTGAGGGCGTGGAAGATGAATACTCAAAGCCATTGATCGGAGACTGGCCGGTTGGCAAGCTGATTCATTATGTGGACAAAACGATGCCTGATTATGATCCGGACCTAGTCAAAGGAAAAGAGGCAGAGGCCATCTCACGATTTGTGTTTGAAACTTTTTATCAAAAACCAGAACTATTCCAAAAAGATTCAAAGATTCAACTCGCCCGGCTGACCAACCGGCAATTCCGTCAATCAGTATCCGACCTGTTTGCCCAATTTATGGGGACACCCAAAATTGATGATTACAAGACGGGATTAAAAGGAAAATACTACAATGCGGAAGGCATGAACAAAAAGAAAAAAATACATTCCGAAAGAGTGGATCCTAAAATCGCATTCGATTTTGGGAAAAAAGCACCTTATCAGGAAATGAATCCAAAAAAGTTTTCTATTTACTGGGAAGGGTCGGTTCTCCCCCGTGAATCCGGTTGGTATGAGTTCTTTGTTCAATCTCCCAATGGTTTTGCTTTGAGGATAAACAAGCTTGATGGCCGACCCTCGATCGATGAAAAGGTGACGGCAGGCGTAATGAGAGAAGTCGGCACCAAAATATTTCTTCTTGGCGGCCGACCCTACCCCCTTCGCTTGGATTATCACAAATTTGATGACCCCAACGCATCGATCGAATTAAGTTGGAGAACACCGGTCGGACAAAAAGAAATTATTCCGGCTGAATTCCTTTTTACAAAAATGGTAAATGAATCATATATCCCGCAACAAAAACTTCCACCTGATGACTCTTCGCATGGATATGAAAGAGGTATTCAAGTTGATCAAAGCTGGGACGAAGCGATTACATATGCCGCATTGGATGCTGCTCAGTTTGCGGCTGAAAGAATAAACCAATTGGCCAGAACGAAAAATGATGACAACCAGCGAAAAAAGAAGGTCATGGAGATTGCCTCAAGATTTGTCCGCTATGCATTTCGACAAAAACTCAGTGAAGAAGATGTAAACTTTTTTATAAAATCCAGATTCAACGAGCAGACACCATTACATGTATCGATTGAGAAAATTGTTCTCATGACCCTCAAATCCCCACGGTTTCTCTATCCTGAATGGCAGGCACTGGAAAAAAAGAAAGCGGATTCATATGTAGTAGCTACCAGGCTAGCACTCTATATGTGGGATTCAATCCCGGACAACCACATGCACAA